>CAYZJY010000006.1:0-42675 GCA_964478995.1 uncultured bacterium | reverse complement strand
TTCCGGACATGGATTCTGATCAGAGTGACGGTGGTACTTGGTCATTGGCCACCGTATATTTTTCAACGATCTCAACGGGTGAGTCAGAGTTGTTATTTGGTCCAAACACGACACTCAGAGATGCGAATAACGATACAGTGACCATCAATGATTATGGGTCTGGGTACATCAATGTTGAATAGATCTGCATTAATCATCCTGATTTCTATCAATTATATCCAATTGTCTGCACAGGAAGCAAGTTTCGATTTTAATGAAAATGATTATGTGAATATTTCAAGTGATGCATCTCTACAGGCATCGACGGGAATGACCATCGAATGTTGGGTCAAGGCAGGGTTGGAAAATTATTCAAACTTTGCGCCTATAGTTCATTATTTCAGATTAGGAGGCCCGACAGAAGAATCAGGTTTTACTCTCATGTATTTTGAAAATGAAATGCGCTTTATGATAAGTGTCGGAAGCGGAGCTCACGATATATATGGAGATGGATTACAAGTATGGCCTGGCACAACACTGGAACAAGGCACATGGATACATATTGCTGGTACCTATGATGTGGCCACAGGTGAAGCGAAGATCTTCAAAAATGGTGTGCTGCAGAATAGTTTTAATACAGAAGGTGGTAATATAAACTGGGATTTTATTGAAACGATGGATATGAAAATAGGTAAGAGCGATAATAATCCAGGAGGATCTGATGGCTATTTTGATGGAGCAATCGATGAGGTCCGCTTATGGAATATCGCACTCGATGAAGCAGCCCTACAGAATTTCATGTCGAATTGCCCGTTAGGTGAGACGGGTCTCATGAGCTATTGGAATTTCAATGATGGAGATGATGATACCATAGACGACCTCACCGATAGTGGTAATGATGGTACTCTAGTAAATGATGGTGAAGGTGACTGGGATTCTGATGTCCATGAAGAACCTCTCTGTTTGGGATCAGGGGAGTGTGTGGATTCCGTAATTGTTTCTTTACCATTTTTTCATAATTCTACTTTAGAAGAAACAGACGGCGATGATTGGGTATTTCAAAATTATCCCCATGGAGCAGACTATGCTTATGAGATAACATTATCAACCCAGAAGAATCTATATGTGGACACTTGCGATCCTATAACAGACTTTGATACCATTTTAGCCATAAAAGATGCATGCGGCAATGATGTCTCTTTGACCGAATTTGATGACGGAGCACAAGATTTTTGTCCTGAATCAGGTATACCAGATACTCCCTGGTATGCTAGTATCATTGACAGTATTACTCTTGCCGCAGGTACTTATTATATTATTGTAGATGGATATAGTGGCGGAACAGGAGATTACAAGATCGCAGTGGGTACCTTACCTGAGATCATTAGTTCTGCAATTGCCTCAGACGATAGTTACCTTGAGATTCGTTTCAGTGAGGGTATGTACACTGATGCAACGGGTAATGGAGCGCTTGAAGTATCTGATTTTGAGATATCATTTGATCAAAATGGCGGAACTGCGGATGGGGTAAATATTAATTATTTAAGCAATACCTCAGGTGGCTCATTGGAAGGAGGAGAAGATACGGTACGTTTTGTTATAGATGTACAGGGTGAGTCAACTGGAAATGAATTAGTGACAATTCGCCCGCTAACAAATGCTTCCATCTTTAATTCGTTTGGGATTGGCCTTTTGAGAAGTGCAGATATCACTCAACAATTATCAGATCAACTGGTACCATTCTTGGCTTCATCAACCCCAGATAATGGTTCGATAGATATTGCTACATATTCTGATATCACATTAGAATTCTCTGAACCGATCCAAAATAATAATGGATCAAATATAAATAATTCTAACTCTGAAAATTCGATACTCATAAAAAATGCAGATACGGGTGAAGATCTTGGCTATTCAATAAGCACAGCTAATAATACAAATTTTACAATTGATCCAGATGAAGATCTGCCAGAATATGCCTATATACAGATCATTTTATCAAATATTCAAGATTCATTTGGTAATGCCCTTGTCAATGATACTATCCAATTTCAAACAGCGGATGAATCACCGCCATTGATAGATGCAAGTGGTCTGGCGAGTACAAACCTGTATTGCTTTATTGAATTTAGTGAAGGTGTATATTCAAGCAATTCAGGAACAGGTGGAATCGAATTGGAAGATCTCCAATATGCATTTGAGTCGAACGGGGGAAACTGTGGATCTGTTTCCATTCTTGAGTTGAAAAATTATACTGGTGCATTGTTGTCTGGTGGTGAGTCATTGATACATGCCCATGTCCAATTAGATGGTGCGCCATCTGGATCGGAGACGATCATGTTCGCACCAGCAGATGGTTCATCTATCTTTGATCAAGCTGGTAATCCAATGCATCCATCCAGTGTTACAGCGACCATGACATTTAATGCATCTGCCCAGATAACGAATTATTCTCTACCTGATAGTAATGAATATTTGGATGTTACCTTTTCAAATGGCATCTATGGTGATCCGGAGCAATCTGAGGCAATTAATATTGATGATGTCCAGGTCGTACTTAGTTCAAATGGCGGTAATGCTACTAACATCACAGTCTTTGATCTGACCACTACGACAGGTATAAGTTTATCTGGTGGTGAACAGACCGTACGATTTCATATGAGTTTTAATGATCTCCCCTCTGGCGTAGAGACCATCATTTTCAGTCCTTCTGACGAGGACAGGATATATAATTCTTCTGGTGTCATAATTCCACAATCAGAGAATACTGGAGTCATAGCCCTTAATGATCAATTACCACCTAGTGGGAATTCGGATGCTGAAGATGGTGCAGTAAATGTAGATCAAGGTGATACGCTCTCGATGAATTTTTCTGATAATTTATATGATCCTGAAACTGGTGATCTGGCTACAATATCCGATCTGGAAGCATTTGTGACCTTGAGTTATGGAGATAGCACAGGCGCAGAGATACCGTTTGATCTTGTAATGGAAGGGAGTCCGCCAACACTTTATGTGGTGCCTGAAAATGATTATGAGAGTGATGGGACGGTATATTTTGAATTTAGTGGGTTATTGGCGGATGAAAATGGTAATGCGATCGAATTTTATTTTTCAGCGACCTTTTCGATAAGAGATTACATCCCACCTACGGTTGATACCTCAATCTTGGCCCTTGATAATTCATATATAGATCTTCAATTTGATGATCAAATATTTGGTAATGAGGATGCTACAGGTGTAATGGAAGTTGAAGATCTCTCAATAACGATCTTGCCAAACGGGAGCCAGGTGGATTCCTGCACTGTAACAAGTTTAACCAGAACTGATAGTAACTTTCTGACAGGAGGGGAAATAAATATTAGGGTCAATTTGGAATATAATCATACGCCAAATGGTAATGAATTCATCATACTTGAGCCAACTGATATTGTATCTATTTATGATGAGTCGGGGAATCAGTTTTCAGCTTCTGCATATACAGATACGATCACCTTGAATGATATTCTGCCACCAAGTGTGGACTCTATCTCAATTCCCATAGATTCATTCATTGTCTTAATGGAAAATACACCCATAACATTTGGCTTTAATGAAAAGGTTGATTCATTGGATTTTACGGTGACCTCCAAGGCCATTGACTCGGTCCAGTTTGAATTCACGCGCCTTGATTCCTCACTCCAGATCATTCTAGAACCTCCGTTTGCTAGTTATGATAGCATAACGATTAATTTTTCTTATTTGGAGGATGAGGCAGGTTTAACCACTGTAGATATTGCCTACACATATACTACTCCAATTTTAGGCGACTATGATCTTGATGCTGCAATTACCTATAATGACATGTGGGACCTTGTAGAGAATTGGGAATTGAAGAATTTTAATTATGAGTTAGGTCCCATTGTAGGAAGCGTGCCACATTTCATTTCTTTTCCCGATAGTAAATTTGACATTGAAGATGGAATGGCCTTCATTCAAATATGGTCATGGTATCAAGAAAAATTTGGACAGATCATTGATGATACAACGCTCGTTGGCAGACCACTAGAAATGGCACGGTCTGGTGATGATATTTTATTTTTCATCAATGATAGTATTATTGCTGGCCAGATACAGATCAGTTATGATGATCTTGATCAGCCAATTGCATTCCATGACATTTTTCAGAGCAAGGGAGAGATGCATCTAAAAAATCATTACCCGCATAAGGGTTTTTCAATATTGGAATTTGCAAGAACAGGAGATCTGTCAAGGGATACCATAAAGGTCAATTTATTACGAGATTCAGAATTAACCATTTTTTATTCTTTTGACCATCGTGATGCGCCTAAGGTGCAAAGGGGGCAGGCCATGATAAACCACGAACCTATTCCATCTGAACTTAAATTGCATCCAGCATTTCCAAATCCATTTAATCCAGTCACAACAATACGATTTGACATACCAACATCAGACATGGGCCAAAACATGTCTCTTGTCATTTTTGACATAAAAGGTCGGGAGATCGAGTCGCTTGCAAGTGGACATAGACTTCCTGGAACGTATAGCATCAGGTGGAATGCGGATAAACATTCCTCAGGCATGTATTTTGCTAGGCTCATACAAGGTTCGACAGTTAAAACCCAAAAGATCATTCTTTTAAAGTAACTTGCTTTGGCTCGTTGCTTCAAATGATCAACAAACACTACATTTAGCACATAATGAAAAATATATTGACCACGCAGCAACTTAGAGACAGGCATGATCCAGACTCTATTTTGAAATCGATAGAATCATTCTACGAGAAAAACATGGATAAGTTAATGTCAACCCTGACACACCAAGAAAGCACTCTCATTAGATACAATTCAGACCTTCAGATATCCTTCCTTGATTCAGAGAAAAAGCATGACGATCTGATCAAGGAGGCTGCCTCTTTACTAAAGGATGCTCTGTATTTCATGATGTTGTCCAAGAAGGAAAGGACCAATGTTACCCAAAGAATGCGTGCCTATTATTCAGATGTAATAAAAAATCAACTTCTAAGAGTTGAACTAGTATTGGAAGATCCAGAACTTGGATCACCAAAACATTCAACCGATCCAAATTCTAACCACAGGGGAATTAAGCAGGTCCGTACGATCCTAGGCATGTTGCAAAAGACCCTGCAACATGAAAATGATCATAGAAAAAACTTAACGCGTGCTGGTTATCTCACGGGTTTGCAGATCTCAATGGGAAAGTTTTTTGTTTTCTTGAAAAGGATTGGCATGACCCAGAAAGACCAGATATCATTGGTCCAGCATGTGTTTGATGGATTTGAGGTAGATTGGGAAGAGGGAGACAGGGAGAACATCAAGGTCTCCATACAGCAGCCTGCTTTAGAATATTATAAAATTGCCCAAGAAGAGACCCAAAAGATCTCGGGTGCTCTTTTTTCTAACATGCTTGATGATTCAACGCTCTCAAATTTGGTAGATCAGGCAGTGTTATTAGCAAAAAGAATAAGACGATTCTGATAATAGAATGAATCATCCTACCGTTATTGAGCCATTGTCCTATCTCTGGTGGTTGGGCATTACTCTATCAATTGTCCTCTCTATTGGCATAATCCAGATCGCCATTAGAATTCCACCAGACAAAAGAAAGATCATGATGGTGGTATTGGGCATGACCCTGATCGCAATTGAAGTGGCCCAGCAGATCTATTTACATAACTTAGGTCTGTGGGATATTAAGACGTCACTACCCATTCATCTTTGTGGTATCTCAGGCATAATTGCCGGAATCATCATGCTAAGGCCAAATCAATCTGCTTTTGAGTTTTTGGCCCTGATCGGTTCTCCAGGAGCACTTCATGCGCTTCTAACTCCTCAGTTAAACCACGGGCCCATGCTCTTTCTCATCTATAAATACTACATAAGCCATGCTGGGATCATCTTGGTACCATTGTTTCTTGGAATTGTCCTTGGCTATAGAATTAGAGGTTCTTCTTGGTACAAAGTAATACTTTTTTGCCAGGTGCTGATCTTGTTCATAGGTACTGCTAATTATCTAATAGGCTCAAACTACATGTATTTGGCTGAAAGGCCTCTAGTGAATAATCCAATGATCATTGGTGACTGGCCATGGTACATACTCGGATTTGAATTTATTGGAATTGTTCATATTCTCATTTTTTATTTTGGATATCGAAAAATGAGACCCTTACCTTATTAGAATATTATAAGATTACTTTAAAACTTCTTTGAAATAGAATAATGAACGTCCTGGATAATGAATAACTTGAGGGAAAAATTTATACTCGATCAAGAGATCACCTTTTTGAACCACGGATCATATGGTGCTTGTCCTCTTCCCGTTCTTGAAGAATATCAAAAATGGCAAAGAAATCTAGAGAAGCAGCCTGTTCAATTTTTAACAAATGAATTATGGGGCTATGTTAAAGATTCTAGAATTGCATTAAGCGAGTTTGTTGGTTGTGATGAGAGTGAGATAATATTTTTTCAAAACCCTACAACTGCAGTTTCAAATATCATTCATAGTTTGAGGCTAAACCCCGGTGATGAGATCTTGATGACAGATCATGAGTATGGCGCATTGATAAGAGCCTGGGGTATTTGGGGTGAAAATAATGGAGTGGATATCATCCAACAAAAGATTCCAATTCCAATTCAATCTGAGCAAGAGTTCATTGAGACCTTTTGGGAGGGAGTGACTGCAAGGACAAAGGTCATATTTATTTCACAGATCACTAGCCCTACAGCACTTATCCTTCCCATAAAAAAAATAATTGATAGAGCAAGAACAAAGGGAATATTGACCATTGTAGATGGTGCCCATGTCCCAGGCCACATTGATGTTAACATTCATGAACTAGGGTGTGACTTCTTTACTGGTGCACTTCACAAATGGCTTTGTGCACCAAAAGGTACTTCCTTTCTCTATGTCAATGAAAGACACCATGATTGGGTAAACCCGATCATCTATAGTTGGGGCAAGGATGGCGATGACCCAGGACCATCTGAATTCCTTCAAGATTTTCAATGGCAAGGCACTAGGGACATGTCATCCTTTTTAACGATTCCTCGATCGATTGAATTTTATCATGAGCATGTTCATCCATTAAGGGAAACTTGCCGTAAGATGAATTTAGAGTTCTTATCAAATTTTAAATCAATATTGGGTACAAGCCCCATTTCAGATGGATGCGATTGGGTTGGCCAGATGGTATCACATCCATTACCACCTGATGCGCCCCATGATATGAAAGACATTTTATGGAATGAATTTAAAATTGAAATTCCTATTTTTGAATGGCAAGGTCATAACCTGATAAGATCATCGATTCAAGTTTACAATAATAAAAAAGACATGGATTCTTTAATGAATGCCTTGGCCTCTATTTTATAAATTCGATACTGTATTGATATGAGATATCTTTTACTTCTGCAACTGCTTCTTTCAATTGTCCATGCCCAACGCATACAATTGTTTACCAGGACAGATGATATTTTTACTTCTTCTAATCATTTTACATTAAAAAATAGAAAAGTTATCTTTTGGGAAGATGAGGTCGTGCTAATGACGGTACCCATAAAAAATCTTGTAGAAGTGCGATATGCAGAAAAGTCATACTCTTATGTTGGTACACCATGTATCTTTCTCGGTTCCTTGATGCTTGCTGCAACTGCAGGTCTTGGAGCGTCTGGTCATTTGGAAAAGGCTTATGTCAGTGATGAAGAATTGCTCATTGGGGTTGGTGGTGGGTTATCCATCTATCTGCTGGGGAAATTATTGAAATTGATAGGGGCACGTTTTGGGAGTGATATTATATATGAGGATTTTGACCGACTAGACCGATCTACAAAAAACCTTATCCTTGAATCAATCAGTCTTGACATGCAGAAACAAGAGAAGCAGAGTCAATTCATGCATGGTCCAGAAGGGCGTAAAAGAGGATTGAGACTCTCTTGGGAAGGTAAGAAACCTTGGAAGAAAAAGTATAAGCCAAAAAGAAAGATAATACGTTTCTCTTTCTTTTGATGACCGATCAAATGCAGTGCATCATTACTGCGCTGAAAGCAGAATCCGACCCTTTCATCCATCATCTGGAATTAATAAGGGACCCTGCTTTCAAGTTTCCATGTTTTAGGAACGATGACCTAGGAATTGCTCTGGTTGGAGTAGGGGTAGGAAAAAGGAACATCCGAACTCGCATCAATAATTTTTTTCGATCCGTTGACAGCAATTCAATACAATTCATCAATATTGGTATTGCTGGAGGAAGGAAAGACAGCGCAAGATTAGGTGAACTATTCTTGATCAATAAGATAATTGATGAACTTAATTCAAAACCATGTTATCCAGATGTCCTAACAAATTCTCCCATTAAAGAGAATTCGATCACGACGGTAAAAAAGCAAATTGTCGATGGTGGAGAGCAATACGATACCTTGGTTGACATGGAGGCATCTGAGATATTTGATGTATGCTCAGCCCTTATTTCAGTTCATAACATTGCTTTCTTGAAGATCGTTTCAGACCACATGGATATTGGAGATAAGAATTTTGATCATGAAAGCATATGTTCATTAATTATCAGAAGGATGGATCAGATCATGGAATTCATTGAACAATTCAAATTAATTGGTCAATTAAGTGGTCCAATATTATCCGATATTGACATGGACTGGATAGAACTCAATAGAGAGAAATATTTACTAACTGAGACCCAAATAAATCAATTATTAAATAGTGCAAAAAGATATAGATTGAAAAATTCAAGTGCATTATTTCCACAGTTGGATATTAAAGGACCAACTTCTAAAACAGATCGAAAAAAGATCTTTCAGGATATACGTGCGCAACTTAAAGCCTAAATTTTCTCACATCTATGTTGAGAAAGATGCAATTGGATATCCGCTTACAGATATCGCATTATCAAAATTCCATCGTTCTACGGTCTTGGAAATTGATCACTATAAAGATATCTTCAACCGTCCTGGGCAAGATTTCCAAATCCAAAAATCTTCCATGAAATTGATTCTGGCAAAAAAGAAGGAACCATACATATATCCTGCATCAGAAATGGTTCAGGATTATAATACTCCCAATGTCTATTACAATACTCCCATGTTGAATTGTCTATACAACTGCGATTATTGTTATTTGCAGGGTATGTATGACTCTGGAAACCTTGTTGTGTTTGTTAATGAGGATGACATGATGGATGCAATTGATAATAAGATCGCCAATCCGATTGACCCATCCAAACCAACGGTAGTATCCATCTCCTACAATACAGATCTCTTGGCGATGGAGAACATATTCCCTTTGACACGCCGTTGGATCAATTATATCAATGGAAAAGGCAATGCCGCCATTGAGATCCGTACAAAAAGTTCCCTTTTCCATGCGATCAAGGACATCAAGCCCAGTGATAACGTGATCTTGTCTTGGACACTTTCTCCAGAGATCATATGTGCTAGGTATGAATCAACAGCGCCTCCATTGAATAAAAGGGTAGAGGCTTTGAAGAATGCATTAGATAGTGGGTGGCAGATCAGGATATGCTTTGATCCCATAATTTTGATAGATGGCTGGTTTGAGACATACTCTGAATTCATAAATAAATTGTTCCAAGAAGTAGATGTCTCAGGCATAAGAGATATTACACTTGGGGTATTCAGGATGAATAAAGACTATTTTAACAAGATACGAAAACGAGATCCTAGGTCAGATATCTTTTTTTCTGACTATGCAATTGAAAATAATATCATAGTTGTCGATAAAGAAAAACGGATATCAGCCATTGATAAACTTGAAAACATTTTACGCAAATTCCTCTCCAAAGATAAAATTCTAACTTGGAAGTAGTAATTGCATAATGTGTAAATTTATCATTCATTTAAGCACCTCATTCGGATAATGGAGAGAAAAAGTATCACATGACTCTAAAAGCAATTGTATATGCAATTTCAATAGTTTTTATTATTGGTTCATTGGTTCTTGCATTGTGGTATCGAATGAATGAAGATAGTGATGACTAAAAAAACTTTTCTTTCCATCTTATTCCTATTCCCATTGAATGCCCAGGGTGATTTCGACCTTGAGGATCTAAATCCTAATTCAGATACCTATGGACAGATCATTGGTCCAAGTGATTATTTAGATGATATTGTAATAGTTTTTTTTGGACATGAATACTGAGGCAATTGTAGAAGCAGGTTTGGTTTCTTGAACATGATATATGAAGATCTAATTGCAATGGGAGTAGAGGATGTTTCGATAATAGGCGTGGGGAAGGATACTTATAATAGTGACCTGCCAGGGATGATCGATGGTCGTATCATTCCATGGGTAGAGGATGTTGAGGAGGATGGATATCCTGTATGGACCGATTATGGTGCTGTACAAAGAAGCACTTATTTCCTAGATAGAGATGGCGCGTTACTATATCAGTTCAATATTACAACACTTGATCCAGATGACCCTGAAGATTACCATTACCTTATCAATCTCATTCTTGATTATAGAGCGGATGATGGACCAAATATCTTGAGAGTGAATCAAGGCAACCCATCGATACAGGCCAACATAGACATGGCTTATGATGGAGACATTATTCTAGTAGACCCTGGTCTTTATCAAGGCCAAATAGATTTTTTGGACAAGAACATCACTCTTGCAACGCTTATCTATAGTGGCTATGGTGAAGAAGATATTGAACGATCCATACTAGATGGTGATGGAGTAGGACCAGTGGTCACTATTAATGGTGGGCAGGATCAGTCATCAATATTGTTGGGTTTTGTGATCAAGAATGGAAATGCTGAGGAGAGTGGTGGTGGAATATTGATAGAAGATTCCAGTCCGACAATCGATAGAAACATCATTCATCATAACCAGGCTGGTTCATGTGGTGGATCAGGAGCAGGGATTGCAATAATCGGTGAATCTTACCCCCATGTCTTTGGTAATACTATCCATGACAATATTGTATCTGGTGATTGCGACTGTGACTGCTATTTTGGAGGAGGAATATTTGTAGATTCAGAATCTTGGCCGATTGTGGGTGGTTCCATAACCCTTGGAAATATTATACATGATAATTTTGCTGACAATGGGAGTGAACTCTATAGAGACTTTAGTAGTGATACCACAAATTGGACTCCGATTTACGCTCATCATAATTTTTTTGATGATTGTCCACCTTCTATTCAGGAAGTTTACCCCACTAATGGGTGGGACCTTATGTATTGCCATGAGATCAATGCTCTTGGAATTGAGAAAACGTTACCGAGCGAAAATTTGTTTCTTTACCCCAATTATCCAAACCCATTTAATGCATCTACAAATATCAAAATTTTTCAAAGTGATCCTAGAGCCGCTGAACTTTTTATTTATGATATTAGAGGTTCAGTTGTGTTCTCCAATAAACTGGAAAGATTTTCTGGAACAAACATAATTAACTGGAATGCCTCTGAGCAGCCAAGCGGTCTTTACTTCATAAAGTTAAGGAATAATGTTTTTTCAAAGACACAAAAGGCGATTCTTGTTAAATAGAATATTTTTCTTTTTTGTTTTTTCCTTTGGTCAGGGATCTGACATGGATCAGAGTACAGTGAATAACTCTTTCATCACTTTTGTGGGGACAAGATTCAATCTTGTCCAAAATGGAAACTCACCAAATAGATACATATGGCTTCACGGTGATGAGCAGACGGCGAGAATGGCATTGGAGCATCATATTAATTCTTTTGGTGGGATGGCATTTTTTGTTCAAAGTGATGATAGAGAGATACCTTTTGAATCAACGATCATCGATCCTAACAGAATATTTTCTAGAAATGGTGCCTATCATGCTTTAAGAAAATTCAAACCTGGTTGGCAACCAGGTAAATTGAAAAAGGCATTGGACCTCATTGATAAGGAAAGGACCAATTTTCTTGACCTATTGATGCCCAGCAAGAGTGGCTTATTGGTATCTGTACATAATAATTTCCGTGGATATAATGTTAATAGAGAAAAGGATAGAAGTCAGAGAGTATCGATCAAACCAGATCAAAATCCACGTGATTTCATAATATGTACTGATAATAGTGACTTTGAGATCCTTTCATCAGGTCCCTATAATGTAGTACTTCAGAATGAATTCCCAGAAAAGGATGACGGTTCGTTGTCCTGGGAGGCATTAAGAAGGAATGTGCGATATCTGAATATTGAGACCAGGCTTGGATATCTCACTCAACAGAAAAAAATGCTGGCATTCATTGAAAATAGTTTAGATTGAAATGCTAGTGTCTTTTTTACAACAATTGATTAAATGGATGCCCTTGATACTCCTTGTCATGCTCTTCATGATCAATAGAGAGAACACATTTCACAAGATAGGATATATTTTTTTGCTTTTGTCATATACCAGTATCTTGATCATTAGAGTACTTCATGCAAAGGACCAGTGGCACAGAGAATTCAATGGAAACGATCTAAGCAGTGATGCTAACATTGAAAAAATGAGCGATTATCAGGATAAATTGAGTAGTTCGGATGAACCCAACCAAGAATCCATCAAGTAAATTTCATGGATCAATCGTAGACTCCAGCATGATTATCCTAGTTAGAACGCTTGATCATTAATACCTATTTCAAAAAAATTATCATATCAAGGAGTTGTCATGAAGCATGTTGACATAAAGAGTTTTTTAATTGGTGTTCTGGTGACGATGTTAGTGTTTATATCCATTGGTGCAGATGAACCAGAAAGTAAGGACAGGGATTTTGGTGATATTGTGGTCAACTCCATAACCATAAGAGATGATGGGCATGGAGGCTTTATTACTGCCTATAATCAAGATCAAAAAAGAACTCTCTATTTAGGTACTGGAAAAGACGAGAATGGGTATGTTCAGACCTATAATAAGTTTGAGGAACCAACGGCATATATTGGTTCAAATAGAGACATGGATGGAGTGATCGTTTTGAATGACAGATATGGAGCACTTGGGTACACAAGATCAGGAAAAAAATGAAGTTAGGGGTTGTTTTTATCTTATTGTTATTATTTGCCTTCATTAAAAATCGTGAAAGATTAAAAAACTATAAATGAACTATGATGACCTATGTTTTTTACATATTGCAAATTAATTGCAAATGAATAAAAAATATTTGCAAGAATTTAGGGTTTGAGGCTAGGTTCTGGTATCGATCGACAGATTAATATATTTTTAGGCAAGTATTATCCTATTTTATAATTAAACTATCTTGGGATTAAAATAAAAAAATAGATATGGCAAAAAAAATAAATATTGCTCTTTTTGGTTTTGGTCGGATTGGCCGAAATCTTTTTAGGTTAGGATACAATAATCCTAATTATAATTTTGTTGCCATTAGCGATTTTGGTTCAGCAGAGGCACTTCATTATTTGTTGGTGAGAGATTCTATTCATGGATCAATGGATGATGAAGTTATTCTTGATGGAAATCATTTGGTTGTCAAAGACCAGCATACTCGCGTAATTAGCGGAGGAGAACCTGGAAATATCCCTTGGGATGCATATGATGTTGATGTTGTAATTGATGCTACAGGTCGTTTTCTTAAGAGAGATGAACTTGCTGCTCATTTGGATGGTGGAGCAAAAAGAGTATTCATTAGTCGGAATGCAAATGACCGGATAGATCGATATGTGATTCCGGGCATTAACGAATCCAGCATTGATGGATCTGACCAGATCGTCTCGACTACCTCATCGACAACTCAAGTATTAGCACTTATGGTGAAAATGTTGGATGAATGTTTTGGTTTAGAACGTGCGATGATGACCACGGTTCATGCCTATACAGCAGATCAACCTTTGGCAGATGCAGCTGGTGTAGACCTACGACGTAGTCGTTCAGCTGTTGAGAATATCATACCCAATAGTACTCTTGCACCATCCATAGTAGAAGATCTAATGCCTCAGTTTTCTGGAAAACTTGATGGCATTGCATTTAATGTTCCTGTTCCAAATGGTTCCTGTGTTGATCTAACGACAGAACTAAGAGAGATGCCATCCGTTGAAGTAGCAAATGATGCCATCAAAAGTTATTCGGACTCCTCCCTAAAGGGTATTGTCGGCTATACACCAGACCCCATAGTATCTAGTGATGTGATTGGCAGAGAGGAGACAATGATCTATGATGAAAAAGCAACCATGATCACCAAAGATTCATTGTTGAAGACCTTATGCTGGTATGATAATGGTTGGGGATTTGCTAGTAGAATTCTAGATGTAGTGGATGCTTATGCCGCTTTGGAGGATAGATAGTGAAAGTAGCCATTAATGGATTTGGGAGGATTGGTAGATCTGTTTTTCGAATCCTCAATAGTAGAGAAGGCGTGGATGTAGTTGCCATCAATGACATATTTGATAAGGGAGCACTCACCTATCTTTTAAAATATGATACTGTCATGGGGCGTTTCCCGGAAGAGGTAACTTTAGAAGGAGATATTTTAAAGACTGGTAGCCAATCGGTAAAATTAGTCGCAGAACGTGACCCAGCAGCCTTACCTTGGGGTGAATTAGGTGTTGATATTGTAATTGAATCCACTGGAATATTTCGTCAACGTGCACAGTTAGAGAATCATCTTACTGCAGGAGCGAAACGTGTTGTTCTTACGGTACCATCAAAAGACGAGATCGATTATACAGTTGTTTTAGGAGTAAATGATGATGGGCTGTTGCCAGAGCACAAGATAGTTTCTAATGCATCCTGTACAACAAATTGCCTTGCCCCAATGGCGAAGATATTGAATGATTCATTTGGCATTGAAATGGGTGTTATCAATACCATCCATGCATATACGAATGATCAACGGCTCGCAGATGTACCACACTCAGACTGGCGACGGAGTAGAGCCGCTGCAGAAAATGTCATTCCTACCACTACTGGTGCTGCAAGAGCGGTAGGAAAGGTCCTTCCTGAATTGGATGGTAAACTTGATGGTATTGCAATGAGAGTACCTGTACCAGATGGCTCAGTTGTTGATCTAAATGTACGTCTTGAAAAAGATGTAACCATACAGGATGTTAATGATGTGGTCAGAGCGGCAGCAGACTCAGGCTCCTTAGGGCACATATTGCATTATTCGACACTGCCAGTCGTCTCAACAGATATAATTGGGAACCCTCATTCTTCCATATTTGATGCACCCTTTACAAGAGTAGTAGAAGGCAATTTTGTAAAGACACTCAACTGGTATGATAATGAATGGGGATATTCTAATAGAGTTGCTGACCTTTTAAGTGTATTGCATGATCTAGATTAGTCTTTTAATTCTTTAATATCTTTATAATAATCCAATACATGGGGGTCGTTCAGAGCCTCAATATTGGTAACCTTCTGTCCATCGATGATTTTTTTTACTGCTACCTCTACTTTTTTACCGTTGATAGTATATGGTATGCCTTTTGTTTCAATGATCTTATTAGGTACATGCCTTGGTGAACAATTAATTCTGATCTGATGTTTTATATCACTAACCATATTCTCATCTAAAGATAGACCGTGTTTCATGATGACGAATAAGACCACTCTTTGATCGCCATTCCAGTCCTGACCGATTACAAGACTGTCATCAATGAACTCCATTGATTCAACCACCCTATATATTTCTGAAGTACCTATTCTAATTCCTCCTGGGTTCAAAGTTGCATCGCTTCTACCAAAAATTTTCAAACTTCCACTATTAGATATTCTAATGAAATCACCATGATGCCAAACGCCTGGAAAAGTAGAAAAATATGCATCCTTATATTTTCCCCCATCATGATCATTCCAAAAATATATTGGCATGGATGGAAAAGCAGAAGTGCAAACAAGTTCTCCCTTTTCACCTATGACAGACTCACCAGATGAATTATAGGAATGGACATCCATTCCTAGGCCTCTACATTGGAGTTCTCCTCTTTTTACAGGTAGAATTGGACTCCCTAGTGCGAAGCAAGAAATTATGTCTGTTCCACCCGATATGGAGGATAGGTGAATATCCTTTTTGACATGGTCATAGACATAGTCAAAACTTTCTTCGATCAATGGTGACCCAGTTGATAGTAACAAACGTAATTTGGAAAGGTCAGCAAATTTCAATGGTCTTATTTTTTCTTCTCTACATGAGTCTATGTATTTTGCGCTTGTACCAAATATTGTCATCCCTAATTCATCTGCAAGATGCCACATCGCCTTGCCATTTGGATAGAAGGGAGATCCATCAAAAAGTACCATCGTAGAGCCTATGGAAAGAGATGATATCAACCAGTTCCACATCATCCATCCGCAGGTAGTAAAATAGAAAATGGTATCGTTTCTTTTCATGTCGCAATGGAATATCAATTCCTTCATGTGTTGTAATAGTGTTCCGCCTGCAGAATGAACTATAGACTTTGGTAGTCCAGTTGTGCCAGAGGAATACATGATATAGAGAGGATGGTCAAAGGGAAGTTGCTCAAACTGCAGTGGATTAGGATCACAGTCTAACAACTGTCCATATGATAGACTTCCATTTATGGATGTTGTACTATCTGATATATCATTATCAACAATTATTACCTTTTCTACTGTTGGTAATTCTTCAAGAATACTGTTCAGTTTTTGAATTGAATCAAAATATTTTCCATTATACTGGTAGCCTTTGGCCGAAAAAATTACCTTTGGCTCTATTTGAGCAAACCTATCTAGGACTCCCTTTATGCCAAAGTCTGGTGATGATGAGCTCCATATGGCACCTATCGAACTTGTCGCTAACATTGCGATGACTGCCTCTGGTATGTTTGGCATGAATCCCACCACTCTATCACCTTTACAGACCCCTAACTCACGTAATGAATGTGTGACCTTTTCTACTTCCTTGAAGAGTTCTTGATAGGTTATCTCTCTTACCTGTCTTTTTTCAGACTTAAATTTTATAGCAATGTGATCATCGCGAAACCTAAGCAGATTTTCAGCATAATTTAATTTTGCATCTTTAAACCATTCTGCTCCAGGCATGACCTTAGTATCATTGACAATGTTCGAATAAGGTTGAGAGTGGATAATGTTACAGAATTTCCATGTATCCTCCCAAAATTCAGGAATATTCTCTATGGACCACCGATGTAATTCCTGATATTGACTAATTTTCACTCCGTGTTTCTTAGCGATGAATTGGGTCAATCTGGACATGTTTGTCTTATCGGAAGAAGATGGTCTCCAAAGAATATCTTTCATTTTCTCACTTATTAATGATTATCGTTATTGATGTGTTCATGGATGTTTTTATATAATTTTTTATAATATGACCTTCTATCCATGAAATTATAAATATTTGGTATTCGTTCTTCTAAGTTTTTCCGGTTTTCATTGAGATAACTCTGCATTTTTTCATTACCGAATCCATTGATGCTAGCATGACCTCCCCACATGGGGTTAAGCTCGATAAAGACTGGTCTACCTTCTACCAAGAAAAATTCAATCGCTCCAAGATTGCATCCCAAAACTCCAACAGCATTCAGGACTACCTTTTTAATCGATTCAATCATGGAGCATAACCTTTCATTCAAGTATATGAAGCGGTCGATGTCTTTATCATCCATGTCTATATTATGGAATATATTTTTTTTACTGGTAACGGCATAGAATGAAAGTACCTTACCAAAAAGGACATGAACACGGTAAAGGTCTTGATATTCAGGATGACCACTCGAATCAATAAATTGTGTTGCCAATATTCTAGTTGAAGACCTCAGGTGCTTTTGTTCATGACATCTAACCATAAGAGAGTTTAAGGCCTCAACGATATCTTCTTTTTTAGAGTCTGGCGTGAGAGTATGCATTCCCAAACTTGCTGTTTCATTGTTTGTTCTTAGAAAAACAATTTTATGGTCATTAACAAATTTTGAAATATCTAGCACCACCTTTTCGAAACTTTCCTGGACCTCATCCAGATCAATGTTCAGAAAAGCAGGGCATGATATGGAATGTTTTTCCCATATTTTAAATGAAGCATCCTTACAATCATAATTATTAAAAACAGAAATGTCATTAATGATTGGAATTTTATCTCTTATGCGTTTCAAACGTTTGTCAATGATATGTCTTTGCCTATCAGTCGTATGTTCTGGACGAACTCTCACCCAAATCACATCAGCATTCTTTAGCCACCGAGTCTGTACGATGTATTCTCTTGCATCTTGCAGTCCAATTGACTCAAATCTTCTTCTGTTTTCTAAATGTGATAGGCGGTATCGTCTAATGCCGATCCCTTGTTTTCTTCCTATGAAATATATCTTTGTCTTATTTATCAAGATCGATTGTTTTCTAAAATGGTTTGCATGGATTCAGCACATAGTTCAGAACTAGTCTTTTCACCATGATGGATGAACTCATCTCTCAACTTTAATTGGATATTCTCATATTTATTTCCCCTAACTGTTTTATCGACAAATTCAGGAAATCTTTCATGACCACTGACCACCAGACCATGATTCCAAAAATAATAGTCTTCGTTATCGACCCAATCAATATTATGTGCATTTATAAATATACATGGTCGAGGCATTAACTTGACCCACTCTGTGACCATGCTGCTCACATCTCCAACATAAACATCTGCCATCAGATTGTAAGTTCCATCCATGCTCCGTTCGCTGCCATGGTCTATAAATATATTATCAAAAAATGTTTCATCACCTTCTATGTCGTATTCTTGTTTTTCCGATAAATGTTTGACAAGTGGGTGGGGAGAAAATATCAAATTATAATTACGGTTTTCGGAAAAGAAATTTAAAATGAACTTTCGCCATGTTATGTAACTGGACAGTTTCATGTCCCAATGGGGATTATAATAGAAAATGGGGTTATCATTACAAAATAATGGACCAATGTTTTTTCTCCTGCTGTTGATCCAGTCAAGTTTGGGCATGCCTGTGATGATCAATTTATCATTTGAAAGGGGTAATTCTTTTCGTAGTCGATTGAGATGGTAATCGCCTGGGACAAATATATGGTCAAACATGGCTAACTTTGATTCAAAACCATATGCTCTAGTACCTGTACCATGGTAAAGATAAAACAGAATTGGCCCCGTAATCCCATGATTATGAATATGCTCAGGCAACTCATGACTGGTTGATACAATGGCAGATGCCTTTGACAGGATATGGGCTATTTTTTTTATACGTGTATAGACTGGTGGATAGATCTTGTCCTTGTAGTTATGGAACCTATATCTAAGTGGTAGCGGAATATCAATTAATTCAAATTCTGTTATATTTAGTGTTTTTGCGGTTTCAGTTATTATGGCAGTATTCCTGGGATTTCCAGATATGAATTTTATGTCAAAATCCACATTGGTCTTTGCAAATCTAAGTGCAGGCATGATAAGATGGTAAACGTGATGGGGTCCATTGATGAATAAAAAGATAACGGATCTTCTGTTCTTGATGGAGACCAAGTTCATACTCTCATTTCATCTACTAATTCCAATCCCAAGGTCTCGATATGATCAAAGAACCGGTCAAGATGCTCGGTGGTAAGGTCAAAGTTAACTGTGATCAAGCGAATGCAGGTCTTGTCTTTGATGGTAGCGTAGTTGACCATGATGTCGGCACTTACCATAAGTCTTTCCCTGACCAGTATTGTAATGTCATCCCATTTGTCATTATTTAATGTATGAGGTTGCACTTGAAAGCAGATATTTAATGATTCAACTGGGGATAACATTTGTAATATGTCTGAATCGCTGACCTTTGACTCAGCATATTTTGCCATTGAAAAGAGATGGTCAATTCGATCCTCATAGCCTTCATCTCCTAGGTATTTCCAAGAGAGCCATAGTTTTAATGAATCAACCTTTCTACCACATTGTAATGAGTGTATTCCAAGATCAATTTCCTTTTGGTCATTGCCATGAAATAGATAATCTGTACCGGGAACTGAATTGATCCTTTTTAGCATGGTCTTATCCTCTAGGATGATTGCTGTGCACATGAGAGGGATGCCCATCATCTTATGTGCGCACCAGGTGAATGAATCAGAAACCTCACATCCTTTCAGTAGGGTTTTATGGGTTCTGGATAGTAATGCTGATCCTCCCCAAGAGCCATCCACATGGAACCAGAGGTCATGCTTATTACAAATTGCGGCTATTTTGTCAAGAGAATCAAATCCACCTCTCACAGTGGTTCCTGCCGTTGCACCAACAAAAAATGGATGTTCTCCTTTATTAAATGATGCTTCGATCATTGCTTTTAATTTTCCAATGTCCATTTTCCCATCGTCATTACAAGGGACCTGCCTCATGTTATCAACTCCTATTCCAGCCTGATATCCAGCCTTCAAAAATGAATAGTGTGATTCTTCAGAAACAAAACCCACAAGTGGTGGATAGTTAAAAAGACCATTATTTTTTGATTCAGGATGTACTCTGTTTCGTGCGCATAGAACTGCGATTAGGTTTGCGTTACTACCACCTGGAACGAATGAACCAAATCCATCTTCATATCCAATCAATTTTGACATTTTTTCGATCAGGGCACGTTCCATCAATGTGGCCATCGGACTCATTTCGTAAGTGTACATTGAATTATTGGTTAATCCAGTGATAGCCTCCCCTAAGTAGCCCATGGTCGAGAATCCAGAAAATAATTGATTGTAGAAGTGAGGGCTTGAGGTATTTACTGATGAGTCTAGATACACATCAATAAAAGACTCGAGTTCCTTAAGATCACTTGACCTTGCAATGGAAAAATTAAATTCGGAAAGAAAATCATCAATGCTTATGATTGAGTGAATCTTCTCATCCTTATTTTGTATCAGATAATCTAATAATTTGCCATGAATTCTTTGGATGAACTCAAGTTCTTTAGATGTAGGCATCTTTTTAAACTGACCAAAAATTATTATAGTAGATCTGAAACCCCAAGATCATCAATTGACTCCAATTTGATTGATATATTTTAATATTATCATTAATTGGTTCCTATATGAGCGATTCTTTTTTTTAAGTTTCCATCGATAAAATATCAATAATTCGATCAATTTATGAAAATTGCTTTTTTAACTGCGGGTGGCATAGCACCATGCTTGTCAGCCTCCTTAGCGGCTCTTATTGAAAAATATAATGAGATAGCCCCTGATGCTGAATTCATTGGTTATCTTAATGGTTATAGGGGGTTGCTTACGGATAGCTCTATTTCCTTTCCAGATAGTGCCAAGGAACATTTTTCAATCCTCTATGACTTTGGTGGTTCACCCATAGGTAATAGCAGGGTAAAGCTTACAAATGTAGATGATTGCTTGAATCGAGGATATGTCAAGGATGGTGAAGATCCGCTGAAAGTTGCTGCAGATCAATTGACAAAGGATGAGATTAATATACTTCATACCATAGGAGGTGATGATACGAATACCATGGCAGCTCAACTTTCCTTCTACTTAAGAGACAATGGATATGACCTTACGGTTGTTGGACTTCCAAAGACCGTGGACAACGATGTCTTTCCCATAACTCAGACATTAGGTGCATGGACTGCCGCAGAACAAGGTGCTATTTTTTTTGAGAATGTGGTAAATGAAAATACAACCAGTACCCGTCAATTAATCATTCATGAAGTCATGGGAAGACACTGTGGTTGGCTTACAGCACAGACAGCAAGAGATTATAGAGATCGTTTGCATGGGCGTGACTTTTTACCTGAGTTATTGGTCTCAAAGGAACGATGGGATATTGATGCGGTTTTTATTCCTGAAGAAGACATGGATTTTGGGAGTGAAGTTGCTCGTTTAAAAAAGGTTATGGACAAGAAGGATGGGGTGAACATATTTTTGAGTGAAGGTGCAGGGCAAGAGGCAATTGTAAGGGAAATTCAATCAAGTGGTGGTGAGGTGCCTAGAGATGCTTTTGGGCATGTTCGATTGGATGAGATTAACCCTGGCAATTGGTTTGCCAAACAATTTTCTAAAGAACTTGGCGCTGAAAAGACATTAGTGCAAAAGAGCGGATATTTTGCGAGATCTTCAAAAGCAAATCTAAGAGATCTTGAATTGATCAAGGAATCAGCATTTTTTGCTGCTGAGCACGCTCTAGCGGGGAGGAGCGGACTTGCTGGATTGGATGATGAAAGGAATGGTGAATTAAGTTTGATAGATTTTAATAGGATAAAGGGTGGGAAGCCCTTTGATGTAGATTTGGATTGGTACCAATCCATGTTAATTGACATAGGACAAAAAAAGGTATAAAAGGAGCATAATGGGACATTCATTAAAACCAGGTGTTGTCACTGGTGATGATTATAAAACTTTATTAACTGCTGCTAAAGAAGGCGGATACGCGCTTCCTGCAGTAAATGCGGTGGGGACAAACTCTGTTAATGCTGTCATGGAGGCAGCAGCGAAGAATAAATCTGATGTGATCGTACAATTTTCCAATAGCGGAGGACAGTTTTTTGCAGGTAAGAGTATGGAAAATGTTTTTGAGGCGAAGGTTCTTGGTTCCGTTTCTGCTGCGAGGCATATCCATCTTTTGGCTGAGAAATATGGAATATGTGTTGTCATACACACTGACCATGCCAATAAAGCACTCATTCCTTGGGTGGAGGCTTTAGTCGGTTTTAGCGAAAAACATTATGAGAAGACTGGTCATCCTTTATTCTCATCTCATATGTTAGATCTTTCAGCAGAGGACATTGATCTCAATTTATCTGAGTGCGAGCGCATGCTCAAGAGAATGGCTCCCATTGGAATGAGCCTTGAGATAGAACTTGGTGTGACTGGTGGAGAAGAGGATGGAGTAGGTTCAGATGATGATATTGGTGCAGACAATCCAAAGTTGTATACCCAGCCTGAAGACTGCCTGAGAGCCTACCAATTACTCTCTCCGATTGGCCATTTCAGTTTGGCGGCATCTTTTGGTAATGTGCATGGTGTATACAAACCCGGCAATGTAAAACTCCGTCCTGAAATATTGAAGAATTCACAGGATCTGGTCAGACAGACATGTGGTACAGATGAGAAACCGCTTGATCTAGTCTTCCATGGTGGATCAGGTTCTGATAAGTCAAAGATCTCTGAAGCACTATCCTATGGTGTATTTAAGATGAACATTGACACAGACACTCAGTTTGCGGTATCAAAGGCAGTGGGTGCCTATGTGGAGGAAAACCCAAAGGCATTCAAATATCAGATCGATCCTGATGATGGTACACCCTATAAGAAGAAGTATGATCCAAGGACATGGATGAGAGCGGGTGAACAGTCCATGGTAGAACGTCTGGATGAGGCCTTTCAAGATTTGGGCTCAGTAGGTAAAAGCCTAGCATCATAGGTCGCTCAATCTCTTCATTGAGATAGGCTATTTAAATTTGAGTTTCTTTGGATCTGAGAAATCCAAACCAGACAAAAAGTCTAAGAAGCGTAGAGAATATCATGACAGCATGGATGGTTGTACCTAGACATGGTAAACTAGATATCCCTAACTCATCTCTTGTGAGTAGTCCACCCATAAGACCCCCTAAGAATATGGAGAGTCCTCTATAGAAAACCCTTTTTGATGTTATCTTAATCATTCCCTTGTTCTGCATATGCTCGTATAGCCTGTTGTCCAAAGCAAGGGCTCTACCACTGAACATTAAAGATGCCATCGATGCAATGACAATAGCACTGGGCAAGACGAGTTGGGCTGGTAAATAGAAGATTCCCATCCAGAAAAGAGGGAATATTGCAATGGCCAGACTAGAAATTCTTATGGTTGAATAGGTGCCATTCTCATCAATTTTCGCACCCCAATATCGAAGACTAAATAAACCCAAAAGTTGACTTACATTGATGAGGATGGCAAGTTCGATATAATTGAAATTGAGATCTCTAAGCCAATAAACCATCATGAGAGGACCTGAAACATGAAATGCGAATTCAGATAGTGCATCATAGGTAATGAATCGATTTAATCCTCTCTGGGATGAACTATTCTCATCAATAGTATCATCATTTTCATTAATGTTTGTATGTTTGGGTTCATATTGTTTTCTTAGATAAAAAACGCTGCCAAAATTGGCAAGTATTCCCAATCCAAAAATAATAACAAACCCATTGAAGGCATTAATTTCCTTGAAGGAATGAAGGATGGCACCGGCAGTAAGTGATGAGATCAGCATGAAGATGCGAATGATCTGTGAACGATTTCCAAAATATCTCCCTCGCAAACGTCCAGGAACGAGGTACCCCATCCAAGAGGTCCAAGGTGACATTTGCAATAGGGCAAGGGCATAATAAATACATATAAATCCAAGTAGTAGATAAAAATATCCTGATGCATACCCCACATATAAGATCATTGGAATGGTCAATGTTTGGATAAGTTTCAGTATTATGAGGAGGGTTTTTCTTGATTGAAAGAAATTAAAGAACCAATTAGCAAGATTTTGAAAGATGGCACCAAAGAAAATTGGAAATGTGGACAAGATTGATATTTCATAACTAGAATATTTCAGGTACTCGAAGAATGCACCGAAGTAGGTATCTACCATTCCGTACATCACAGCCCACCATGAACCTTCTACAGTAGAGATCTTAAGTGATGAACGTATCTTTCCCGTATGTCTCTTGGCTTTAGTTGTCATATTTGAAGAGGATATATTCTATTTTTTCCAATCCAAGAATGGATGGGTGGTGAGATTCATGTTATAGTAACGAAGGTCTTGGGTCACCTCATCACCAACCCAATCAGGCACCTCAAATTTCTCTTTTTCTGATTCAAGTTCAATTTCCGCTACGATCAATCCTTGGTTATTACCGTGAAATTCATCGATCTCCCATGTATGACCAGCGTTATGTACATAGTGACGGGTCTTTTCAATGATATTATGCCCACAGAGATTATCAAACATGTCTTCTGCATCTTTTCTAGGAATTGGGTATTCAAACTCAAGTCGTGTTATCCCTATCGTATTACCTTTGATTGTGACAAAATGGTCATCATCTTTTCTTCGCACTCGCACGATATTGTGTTTTTCATTGATGATGTAACCTTGTTTGATCTTCTTAGAGATACTAATCTCTTTTGAAGGCATGGTCTTAACAAGAAATTTTCTTTCAATCTCAACTGCCATGGTTACTCCTTTATTTTGTGCCACGAAAAATAGCCAACAGATACCAACATCCCAGGATAAAATGGTTCGACTCCTAGAAATGACTTTCCTAAAATAGCCGATGCTGTGTACCAAATTACAGAGGCTAAGGTGGGAAATAACATCCACCTAACTGCATCCACACTATTCATTGATACTCCTTTATTCCTAAGGGTATTCAAGAAAGGAAGAATTAGTCCAGGTATCAGTGTTGACCCAATTGCATAGAATAATTGAACTATTGAAGGCATTAGGTAGGCTAATAGCAGCGAAAGGAAAGAGACAATGATCAGACCTTTTTTTATGAAAGGTATGTTATCTGAATCCTGATGGTCACCTTGTATTCTCCATAGAATATCTCTACCAAACGTGATTGCACTGATAAGACCAAGCGAGTCTATGGTAGACATTAGAGTTGCGATTATTCCAGTCATGAATATTCCGAATGCTCCTGCAGGTAGTACATCAATGGCCAAAAGGGGAAAGGTAAGAGTGGCCTGAGAATGCTGAAGTGAACCTATCGCATATAATGCGCATGTAATGGTCAAACAGTCAAAAATTGCCCAAAATAAAATGGCGATCAGTATTCCATTTCTCGCAATCTTGGGTGATCTAGCAGCGGCACATCTTTGAAAAAACCCTGGGTCAATGAACGTCCATGCTGCTATGAAAAACCATGCTAGAACATATTGCATTGTATTCCCACCTAGTGGATCGAGATATATCTCTGGCAATTCTTTTATCATTGAGATTGGGTCCTGGTTATCAGACCAGAGGTAAGCCAAAAGCAAGAAGAATCCTGAAAACATCAGAGTGAATTGTAGGATATCAGTCCTGACCACTGCTCCAAAACCTCCATTCCATACGTATAAAACGCTAAATATTGTCGATACCATCAGTGCTACACCAAAATCAACTCCAAACATGAATTGTATGACCAGTCCCATACTGAGTATGTATGGCGCTGGACTTGCAAGAAATGATAAGATCAGTGCAGACATTATTCCTGCTCCCTTACCGTAACTTTTTCTGAACTGGTCAGGTATTGATATGCTCTCGCTCTGCCTTATTTTGGGTGCTATCCAGAGTGCATACCCTAATGCAAAGATATAATATGGTAAAGAGAAAATAAACCAGGTCTGTAGACCATATAGAAAAGTATTTTCTCCAATGCCAAGGATCGCACCATACCACGTGGTGACCAATGTGGCAACAAAGCCCATAAGGCTAAGGCGTCGACCAGATAGAATGAAATTTTTCTCAGATGAACTAGCATCATTTTTTAAAAAAATACCCAGATACATAATTGCAAGAACATAGCATCCTATGATTGCTTGGTCTATCAAATGAAGATCTATCATGTAATGTGATTTAGAAAAACCCAGATCCAATCATCTGCCTGGATCTTGATACTCTTAGTTAATGCAATATTACTAATGCCGTGTCCAGGAGAAAGAAGTCGGTCATTATCAAGTTCATGTTTCAACCCTTTTGTTGTGATCGAGGTCATTGAATTACTAGCCATGAGTGAGATGGTCTGTCCATTGACCACATTGAATTTTGATTGTCCTTTTAAGCAATGAATTATCGAGTAATTAGTGATCATGGTCAGATTCAATTTTTCTGAGAATGATCTAAGGGAGTACAGGGCTGCCATATTTTGATCATCTCTTTGGCCAGAGAACCCAATCAATATTATTTCAGTTATATTATTATTTAGGCACCATTCAAGCCCTTTATCAAGATCATTTTTTGACTGATCATGTAATTCAATGACATTACAGTCATAATTATCTGGATGTAAGGATAGTGAGTCTAGATCTCCCAAGATGTAATTCGGTGAATATCCTAAACCAAGGAGTTTATCCACACCGCCATCTAGACAGACGATAGTCTTTGCCTTCCTTAAAACCAATAGAGCAGACTCATGAATTGGTATTTCACCGTTTCCAAACAAAATAATATGGGATTCATTCATGGACGAATTTGGTCATTTCAAAAGAATATTTAGAATTAAAAACCACTTAGAACTGATTTCATTATGAAATTTGAATCCCTTAAATTTATCGCCTTTCCTATGAACCTGAGAAGAATTTCAAACGCATTATTTAATTTTGATGCTCATTACCCTAGAACCATCATAGCTACTGTTATTTTTATAACTGTACTATTTGGGTGGAAGGTTTTCGATCTAGAGATGGATCCTGCAATCCGATCTGGTCTTCCTAGAGATCACAAGATAGTCAAATCAATGGAGAAGGTGGATAAGTTATTTTCGGGTAGTGATATTCTGATCGTTGCAGTTGAATCAGATAGTCTTTTCACTGAGCATACACTTAATAAATTATCATCATTTCAAGACTCACTAGAATCTATAGAAATCATTAGTAGAGTAACCTCAATATTCAATCAAAAGCATATAGTACCAGATGATAATGGATTCGAGATAGAGCCACTATTGATTGATGTTCCCTCAGACTCAGCAAGTATTAATGCATTAATGGATCGATTAGAAACATCGGGCATGATTGGAAACCTTATTTCCGATGATTTCAAAACACTATGCTTCATCGGCCAGATCAATT
Organism: uncultured bacterium; assembly: GCA_964478995.1. Taxonomy (GTDB): domain Bacteria; phylum Fidelibacterota; class Marinisomatia; order Marinisomatales; family UBA1611; genus NZWG01. Next base: position 14,991 of record CAYZJY010000006.1, on the reverse strand, counting down.
CCTCATTTGAGTATGATGAATTTGCATTTAGACAAAGCATATTTGAATTGGTAAACAGGTATAGTGCCCCAGAGACTTTCTATGTTTCCAGTCTACCAATAACACGGGCAACAGTAATCGACCACATGCAGAGGGACATGCGTGTATTTACCCCTGTCGCCATTGGATTATGCATCTTTTTATTAATGCTATCTTTTAGAAGTTGGACCGGTGTATTTCTACCGTTTTTCGTTGTTGGTTTTTCAATTATTTGGACCTTTGGAGTTATGGGGTGGCTTGATATGTCTCTAGCATTCATTGGCACATTGATACCAGTCATGCTGGTGGCAATAGCCAATAATTATGGAATACATATCATATCTCATTATTTTGAATATTCGAGATCGGACGCAATGGCAACTCGTGGGCAAATTCTTCGGAGGACCATTCGAAAGGTTGGCATACCAATTCTTTTGGCAGGTCTCACAACAATGGTTAGTTTTTTATGTTTGTTATCACATTCTCTTCCGAGGGCTAGAGAAATGGGAGCGCTTGTATCATTTGGTATCTTAATTGCATTTATTCTAAGTATTATTTTAATACCATCCGTACTGGTTCTTGTTCCTCGTCCCCAGCATTTGTCCAAGGAATATGACATGTCTTTCATTGATGGTTTTCTAATAGGGATGGGAAAACTATTCACAAAGCATAGGGTAGTTGTATTGGTATCTCTGTCTATCATTGGGATATGGCTTACAATGGGTATTCAATACATTAAAGTTGATACTAACCCCGATCATTATTTTCCAAAATCATCCACATTGAGAGTGGCAAACACAAAGATAAGTGATGCTTTTGGCGGCTCTACGCAAATGAACATACTTGTTGAAGGGGACATATTTGATCCAGAAGTATTGAAAAACATTGAGGTTTTAACAGACCATGTCAAAGAGCGCCATGAAATTATTACAAAATCTTATTCCATAGTTGACGTGATAAAAAAGATGCATTCTGGGTTCAATGGTGGAAATCCCTCCATGGAGATCATACCGGACGACCGCGATCTCATACACCAGTACATGTTCATGTATGCCATCTCTTCAGAGGGTGACGAATTTGACTTGATCCTTAATGACATAGAGGATCCAACATACACACAGATATTATTGAGATTACAAGAGGTCAAGACATTTGCAATATCAGAGTTGGTTGAGGATACTGAGCAGTTTATAAGGGCAAATTTCTATGATGATTCGCCAATGGAGTTGACAGGAGGTGCAACATTGATGGGTGTTGTAAATCATATGGTCATTCGAGGCCAGTTCATCAGTTTGATAGTCTCGGTTGTCATAATCTTTTCTTTGATGACGATCATGTTCCGGTCATTCATTGGTGGGCTTTTTGCGACCATGCCAATGGCGATATCTGTTGCCATGATGTTTGGGTTGATGGGTTACATGGGTATTACTCTTAATATAACAACATCACTGTTGACCTGTATCTTGGTTGGAGTAGGTGTGGACTATACCGTACATTTTTTATGGCATTTGCGTGATCATTTGAATGATGGTGATTCTCTGGATGATGCTATAACAAATACATTCCGAATATCAGGAAAAGGCATCCTTTTCAATGGTCTTTCAGTGGTCGTTGGATTTTCTGCATTGTTATTCTCTATATTTGTGCCTGTTAGAATTTTTGGTATCTTGGTAATGGGATCTATATCATTCTGTTTATTTGGTGCTTTGGCGACATTACCTGCCTTAATTAGTTTAACCAGACCAAAATTTCTATATAAATGAACCTAGAACAAAAAGACAGAACCATAAGCGGCATTATATTGTTACTTACTTTAGGAATGACATTTTATGTTTTTTCTGATTCAGGAGGTTCTATTAACCTAGATGGCAAAACGATAAAGGATATTATATCTATTATGATGAATCAATATTTGGATTTTGTTTTGATAGCATATGTTTTTACATGTTTCCAGATAGCGGGCTTTATAGAATTGAAATACAAGCAGGATTTTATCACAATATCCTTATTAAGCATATTCTTGACACCGCTTTCATTAATATTTATCCTACAAAATGAAGATGGGAAAGATTAGAATAATCTTATTGATTTTTTTTGCAGTATCTTTTTGTTTAGGGCAAGAAATTTCTGCAGATGAGATCATGGAGCGGGTCTATTCAATTAAAAGACCTAATACATCCATTATGGAAATAAAACTTGAGATTACGCGAAAAAAAAGAAACAAGGAAAAGACGAAGGTCCGAGAATTTACGAGATATGAAAAATATTATGACTCTGGTAGATATAGGTCAAAGTCCCTTGCAAGATTCATTAGACCAAAGATAGTTAAAGGGACAGGACTATTAAGTTGGGTCCAAAAAAATGGACAGACTGAGCAGTGGTTTTTTCTTCCAAAATTAAAGACTGCAAAGAAAGTGAAGGCCAAGCAAAGATCTAGATCTTTTCTAAATACTGATTTTATCTATGAAGATCTTGAAAGTAGAAAACCGGGACTTGATAGTCTTGTGACCATTGGTACGGAGTTTATTGATGGACAACAATGTAAAATAATAATGGCCTGGCCAAAAAATGAGAGTTCATATTTTTCAAAAAAGATATGGGTTAGTGTTCAGGATTGGAAGATTCGCAAGGTAGAATACTATGAAAATGAATCTGAAAAAGAGAAAACACTGACATTAACTGATTTTATTGATAGTAATGGATTTACAACCGCAGGCAAGATGGTAATGGATAGAGGAGATGGAAACAAAACGGTCATGCAAATTAGTTCATTCAAACCAGACATAGGTTTGAATGAGGAGATCTTTTCAAAATCATTTTTGGTCAAGATATAATTGAGATTGATCTAATAGCGAATTAGTGAACATGCTGCAGATAGACCTGCTCCTGTTCCTATGAGCAATAAAAGGTCTCCTCGTTTTATTCGACCATCATTAATTGCCATAGAAAGAGTCATGGGAACTGATGCGGCAACACAATTTCCAAATTGCGAGATGGTCTCTAATACTTGCTCTCTACGAAATCCTCCTACCGAGACATAGGCCTCAACAGCCTTACCAGAAGCCTGATGAGGAATGACCCAATCAATGGATTCTCTTTTCAAGCCAGTTCTTTTTAAGGTTTTTAATAATATTCTATAGACCTGTTTCCGAGCAATCTTGTAAATGGCAGGTCCATCCATTGAAAATAAATTGTCCTCTTTGGTTGTATTTGGATCTTGAGGGTGTTTTCTGGTACCTCCTCCTCTAACTTCTGTTAGGTCTGATCCACTAGGCCATGTGCTCATTGTGTGATATAATAATTCACTTTGCTCATTATCCAAAGCAGGCTCCACAAGTACTGCGGCAGCACCATCACCAAGAAGAGATGCACTCTCAGGTTCATCATAATTTCTACCTAATGTCCCCCTATCTGCTGAAATGATCAATATCCTTTCATGGGAACCTGAGTTAATTAAACTACTTGCTACATGGAATGCAGTAATGAATGACAAACATGTACAATGAATGCTAAAAGATGGAATCCCCTCAAACCCCATCTCTTTTTGATAGAATGTTGATGTATCAGGTATTGTCTGCCTTGGCACACCAGATGCATTAAGTATAAGGTCGGGCGGGGGTCCAGCGTTTAATGCTTCCTTACCGGCATGGGCACCCATCTTATCAACATCAATAACAGATACACGCCTTTCAAACACTCCTGATTTTTGATGTATCCAATCAACAGATCTATTTATTCTACGAGCAATATCTTCCGATTTTTCTATTTTTGGCGGTAGGTATAGACCTGTACCACTTATTGTGACTTTCAATTCTTGATCTTTTTAAAAGAAATACTTTATTTCAAAACGTAGATGTGAGAAATCTTCCATCCTATTAAATGAATAGTCCTCTCCATCAGGATGACTTGAATCACCATTTACCTTTGTCAGGGATATGGTACCATCTAGATCTTGTTTCAAGGAATATGTCATTTTTAATTCCATCAATGTGCCGGCAATACCCTTGTACCACTTAATGTTTTCATATGATTCTGCATCGACCATGGATGTAAGTGATACTTGTAATTGGTCATTAAGGATCTTCTTGTCCAATGTTAAAAAACATGCTCTGCTGGTTAAGATCGCTATTGGTACCCCCATGCCAGGTGTAAAAAATTTAGATGGTCTCATTTCTTCAGGATCGATCTCTAGATTTGGGATGTCTATCTCTTGATCCACTGGAAGACTATCAGAAGAATAACTCAGTGTATCATGGGAAATGTATTGTGCCGTTAGATTGATTCCAAAAGGCAGTTCTGTTTCTATCTGGATTGTGGATTGCATGTACTCTGATTCCTCCATCAATGGATAGGTGAAATGCAATGAGTCATAATATGCAGGATTGAATGAACTTGGTCTGTCAATGGAATTATTTCTATCCTTGGTGAAAAAATAACCAAGATCATACCTAAAGATCAGCCAATCAGATAGAAATACTCCTCCGAGACCAAATACATCGGTTTTTCTATATCCGTATACAATATCTACATATGGGAAGGAAATGTCGCTACCTCTCCCATATACATTCACTCCAGATAGATTGAATGTCCTATCATATCCAGAAAAATATGATGCAGAGAAATCTCCCAACCTAGTAGAAAAAGTTCCCTGAATGCCTCCTTCATAAGGCCGGTCTTGGATTGGAAATATCTCTGATGCATCTGGATAAACTGGTAATTGAATGGGGAAGTCATCGTTTCCCAATGGTATTCTATTCGTTGCATGGACGGGTGAGAATACGGTATTTATCTTTAGACTCCCTAAGTAATAGTCCAATGCAATGGATAGTGTAGCCATTTTTCTCTCGATCCCGCCGAAGAATAAGTAATAATAATCAAGGCTACTTGCATTATCAATTGGACTATTCTCATCAACACTACCCCACGAATGAATTTGCTTTCCAATTCTAAACTCAAATTGGTCATGATCATATGTCAAATAGAGTTCTCGCATGTCAAAGATAAAATCCTGTGGGTCACTCGAGCCTAAGAAATAGGCATCATCACGTAAGTGATATTCAATGGAGAAATTTCCATTTAATGAAATATTATTATTTCGTTTTTCAAAATTCAATGAGGACATTCTATAGGGAATGTCAATTAGGGAACCATCAGATAATCTAGAGATGTAGGTATAGTTCACATATCCTGAAAATAAGAGGTTAGAGGCACTTGCCTCCATCCTAGAAAAAAAGATGATGAAAGTTATGGATATGAATTTTAAATAGACTAAAGAATTTCTCATTTTAGCAGGATCGTCTTTCGAATTCTTGTTTCTAATCCATCATTAAATTTAATGAAGTATATGCCAGATGGATGGTGACCTGCATTCCATGTGATATTATGTTCTCCACTTTGAAAGACCATGTTCTTTGATATTTCTTCCACTTCTTTTCCGTTACCATCATAGACCCTGATATCCATTTTTCTATCATATGGGACATTTAATCTTAAATTCACTTTCGGATTAAATGGATTGGGGAAAGGTGCGGATATGGAATATTGATATGGCAATCCTAGATCTTTGATGGTTGTTGTTGTGCTGTCGCAATCTTGCGGCGAATAAACAGGGAAGGAATAATAGAACTGATCGAGGCTTAATTCAAAGTTTTCACTTTCTGAAACGCATGAATCAATATTATCGCATAGGTTGTTCGCGCCTATGGCAAAGAATGGATATCCTCCATTATCACTATTGCTCCAATCCATGTCCATGTCACAAAAACATTCTGGCAAAGATTCCAATTCATTATTGAACAGCCAAAGATATGATAGATTTTCAAGTTCGCATATGGATGAAGGAATTGAAGATATTTCATTATAGCCAAGATCAAGAAAATAAAGATTGGTTAGATTACCTATGCTATCTCCAATGGAGGTAAGTACATTATTATTAATATAGAGTGAGAATAAATTGCTCATTTCACTAAAGGATTCAGGTAGTTCTGAAATTCTATTCCACTCTAAATAAAGGGATGCAAGGTCATCTAATGCTCCCATGTTTTCAGGTAATGAGTATATGGTGTCATTTACACCTGAACTGTTACCATAGTTTCCTGCTACTAAGAATCGGAGGCGACCATTAAACCAGGTCTGAGTACCTAGTTCCAGTGGTGATTGATAGTCCAACCCATTTTTAATAATAATACTGTCTAGAACACCGATGTCTGCGTCTTGAAGACAAGAGTCACCTACTAAAATGGTAACATTATTTGGCAATTGGTCGAAATAGGTGAAAGCGCTATCACATTGGGCTAGAGCCAAATTGAAATTAAATAGAGAAACGATAATGAATATTTTTTTCATCTTATTTCAGTAATATTACCTTTTGGGTTTGCACTCTATCTGCGATCCTCATTTTAATGAAATAGAGTCCAGCAGCAATATTTTCTGCATTCCAATTTATTGCATGTTTACCTGCAAAGGTTCTTCTTTCTATCAAGGTCTCAATGAGTTGTCCATTAATGCCATATATTTCAAGTTGGACATCTTGATCATCCTGTAGTTGGAATTCTATTCTAGTTGAAGGATTAAATGGATTAGGATAAGGGCTACCAAGATGAAAGGAAATTTTTTGGACACTATTTATGGAAGAAAGAGGAGAAGTGAATCCGTTAGTCGTTATTGTCCTAGATCTATTTGGATGATGGTCTGGTATAACTGTAAGGTGGACTGGATTACCATTATCGATTGCTATTACTTCACCTTGGAATGAAATAGATTCGTTTTCTCCTGGCCCTATGATCAATTGAATGATCTGGGTGCCAAACCATCCCTGATCATCACTGATCTGGCATGAAATAGATATTGGATAAAGACCAACATTAACAATATCATAGGATATGTTGGAGGAGCCTATGGGTAGATAGACGCCAACATTACCATTGTGTTCATTAAGATCTTGAACCATTACACTATATGCAAGTGGGAAAATATCGGGTATGCGATTCGCCCGATAGACCGCCCCATCTGGTAGACTCAAATTGTATAATGCCTCCCATACGACATCTCCATCAGTGTTTACCTCTAAGGAACGACCTCCCCCTCCAACAGTCGTCAAAAGCACATTTCCATTTTCCAATTTTTGTGCATTTCCTGATGCAAAACCAAAAAGATCGGGCCCTAGATCATGAGACCATGTAATTGATGATTGGGTGCCATCAATTCCAATCTCAATGGCCCGGGATATGGGTTCATCAGTACCTCTGAATTCTGGCGCAAGATTACCATTATCAAAAGTGATAATATTTCCATTTTCCAATTTTTGAAGACTGTGTTGGAAACTAAATCCTAGATCATGTCCAAGATCCACATCTCCCGAAGGCATTTCATGTCCTAGATTCCATATGACCTCACCAGAGGGGTAATCTATCTTTGTGATTCTAGATAGATGTCTAACTGATATGTATAGGCAACTTTCTTGTTCATCAAAGACAACTGCATTAACATGGGTCCAATCATAATGAAGACTTATGTATGCCTCTGTCCATGTACCACCAATCTGATCGTAGTCTGACATGCTAAAATGATCGAATACATTCCAAGACCATACGACTTCTTTGGTATCTTTGTCCCACTCGACTAGTTTATCTCCGATCCATGGGAACTCTACTGTCACACCATCAGCCTGAAATCCCAGACCCTGAAACAATGAGGTCCAGCCACCAACAGGTATGGCCCCCATGGAGTTGGTCTCAATAATACCTAGATAGTTTCCACTGGGTAATCGTATCATGTCATGATGAAGGAAGTCATCATTGGGTTCTGACCATATTGTTTCACCATCAAAGGTTATCTCTGATCCAGGGAGATTGTTTTCAGCACCTGGAAGTAGGTGACATCCAAGCATGTTCCCATTATGGTCAGTATTATAATAAACAAAATCATCCTCACCGGAATTCCATATTTCCTTACCATTTTCATCAATGGCTGCTGAAAAGTAATTGAAGAATGCACCAAAGACAGTGATTCCATTCGAATATGAATTTTCATCGATCATGTTGACATCTGAAGTAGTAAGAGATTGACCTGTAGTAAAAGAACATGCGTTTGACCAGTTCCCTGGTTCTGAACCATGGATTGGTCTTACGCGCCAAAAATAGGTATGTCCCCAATCAATGATCTCTCTTTCTACATGGACTAGGCTATTATTACTCACCTGATTGACATCATTGGAGAATTCAGGGTCTTGCGATAATTGTAACTCATATGAACTGGCCTCTGGTATTTGCTCCCATTCAAACAATACATGAATATGATTTAGATGAGCATTGTCAATTGGTGTGATAAGTTGGCCATTTGAAAATGACAATAGCATGATGGAAAGAAAATATTTCATGATAGGATCATATTGATAGTGCTTCATCCAACCAATCAAGCACTTCTGTGCCTTGTGTTACCCATGCCTTGCTGAGACCAAAGTCTGGGAAGTTACCCAATAATTCGCCGTTCCATGCATAAGTAACCATTGTTTTTGTCGGCGAAAGACTTTTCAATACCCAAAGACCTGCAGCATTATCCAACCTGACCATTCCCGATTCTAATGGGCCATCAAGATGGTCAACTGAATGGAACGAGAAGATCCATTGGCTCAGTTCTTGTTCAATGGAATATTGTACAACGTAATCACGTCCAGCAAATGGAAAGGGCATGTCCAGCATGACATGGACAATATTGCTATCCAATCTTTTTGTATGGGTTACTCTTTTAAAGATGGATGGGTATTGATCTAGGTTTTGGATTATCTTTGCGACCGATTGCATGTCATGCTTTAAAATTTTCTGTGCTCTACTGACCGGGTATCCTTTGTATTCAAGCCATTCTACCTTTACAGGCTCCTCTTGGAGCAGAGACCAACCATTTAGTGATGAGATTCCCCTAAGATCGAGCCCCATCATTAATGCATGCATTGTGATATATGTTAAGATTATTCTCATTATTTATGATAAAAAGGTTTGGTATACTTCTCTACAATCATTCTTGATCTGATCTTCAGTGAGGCCAAATTTTTCTAGGTCATATTTGTGAGTACTTTCATACCGTCTCTGATCTTCTGCTGTCTCTTTGATGACCTTGGTTAGCGCCTCATCCTTTTTTTCTCCTATGAAATCGATTATATCATCCATCAATGATTCAAAATCATTCATCATCACATCAAATTGGACGATCATTACCCTATCTCGGTCTATCCTATTGCTAACCCAATCTTTTTGAAATCTATTCAATAATTCTACAAATGCTGAGTATAACCTCTTTATTGATCTATTTCGAATGTCTTCATCCAAGGTCCAGAAACCAAATCTTTTATCAAGAACTCCAGTCACTAGACTCAGCCCTGAAGGAATGACACTCAATGGATCCCTGATCATGTATAATACCTTAGCATCATTAAACTTCTTTTGAAATGAAGGTAGATTGCTGCTTAAACTAAATAACTTACCAATATATCTTTTACCTTTGTTTGATAGGATATTTCTTTTCCACATTGATTCAAACCATTTGAAGTCTCTAGATGAAGTGTCTCTAACGTCAGGGTCAACCCAATGAAAAAGATCCTCTTTGTCAAAAGTTAGGAAGAATCCATACAAAAAAAACCCATCTAAGTATCTGAAAAGTAAGGAGACATCGTCTGTCTCAATTGATGTTAAACTTGTCTTGTGTGCTTCTGTGGAGTGATGCCTAGCGGGGCTTAATTTTTCCAATAAGGGTAAAAAAGGTCTAATGCATTTTTGAGCAAAAACAGAGGGATATAGCATCTGCCATAATTGTGATCCTGTCCCCATCCCTTGTTTGATCAGGAAGCGATGAAGGAAGGTGGTTCCGGATCTAGGATTGCCAACAATGATGAGAGGTTTTTTTAGAGGATCTCGAATGCCCCAAAATAATATGTGATCAATTAGTCTTCCCATGAATACGATGGTTCGAAGGAATAATATTAATATCCCAGATAGCAGAGGAGAAAACCAAGCATTGAAGTTTCTTCCTATGATTAGGTATGATCGCAATATTCGTTTGAGCATCATTATATGTTTATACGTTCGACTATTATAAATAACTTATGGAATTCTACGAATAAATTATTTAACAATATGACATATTAAGAGTAAGATAGTTAAATAATTCTTTAACAATAAATCTAAAAATAAACATCATATGAAAATTTTTTTTCTAATTTATTTTGTTTTGACCATACCCGTATTTGGACAAGTATTCAATGGCATGACCTTATTTTCCCCAGCCCAAGGAGGCGGAGGCGGGGGGAACTTTTATTCATACCTAGTAGATAATGAGATGAACGAGATCAATACATGGACACATCCCCGTGGTCCTGCCAGCATGCCATATCTCCTGCCTGATAGCACATTGATCTATCCATATAGAGTACCCACTCCTTCGATGAATGCCGGTGGTACTGGAGGAGGCATCTCAAAATATTCTTGGGATGGTGACCTTTTGTGGGATTATGTTATTTCAAATTCAAACTACCAACACCACCATGATGTTGAGCCACTGCCAAATGGTAACATTCTTGTCATTGCATGGGAGATGAAAACAGCAGAGGAGGCTTATGCTGTTGGGAGACAGTCGATAGACAATTCTCTCAATGTAATGTGGGCAGAGGCAATTTTTGAGATAGAGCCAGTTGGCTCTGATGATGTGAATATTGTATGGGAGTGGCATATATGGGATCATTTGATACAAGATGTTGATCCAGATCTACCGAATTATGGTGTCGTTAGTGACCATCCTGAGTTACAGGATATCAATTATGGCTCAGCAGGAAGCAATGGTGGCCCTGGTGGTGCAAATGGAGATTGGAAGCATCTGAATGCGATCGCATATAATGAAGAACTTGATCAGATAGCGATCTCATCTAGGCATCATGATGAAATTTATATCATTGACCATAGTACAACAACAGAAGAGGCTGCTGGTCATGTTGGAGGTAATGCTGGAAAAGGAGGTGACTACCTATATCGTTGGGGAAACCCCCAAGCATATGGTAGAGGAAATACATCAGATCATTTATTGGGTAATCAACATGGAGTGAATTGGATTCCCGAGGGATATCCAGGGGAGGGAAACCTCATTTTATTCAACAATAACTATACAAATAATTCAGCGGTGTTTGAAATAGTCACGCCATTAAATGACGATGGTACCTATGCGATATCGGAAGGTCAACCTTATGGCCCTGAAGAGCCTCTCTGGTTGCATACAGGGAATTTTCATACTCAGATGCAAGGTGGGGCTTTCCGACTACCCAATGGCAATACGATCGTAACTGATTGCGATGATGCTACCATATTTGAGGTCACCTACGATCATGAGGAGGTATGGAGTTATGATCATGGTGGTGGTCAGATATTCATTGCTAGGGCTCAGAAATATGAATTAAACTATTTGGGTGGTGACTTCCCTGACTATGAATTGGGAGATGTTAATTTTGATGGGACTATCGATATTCAAGACATCCTATTGGTATCAGACATGGCATCAGGTTATGGGTATGCGCCTACTCCTCCTGCTGATTACAATGATGATGGATCGGTAGATATATCAGATGTGATACTTTTATTACAGACTGTTTTGAGCAATTGATCATTATTGTTCAATCTCATATCTAGTGATGCCTTTAGACATCATTTTTGTTATTTTAATAGCACAATAAGACTAGATCATGGGTATTTCATCATTTAAAGACCGAATCAAGCAGTGGTCGATCGATCAAGCGATCCAGCATTCCCGAAGAACGATCATGATATCCCTGCTGGCCACGCTTTTCATGGGGTCTGGGCTACGTTTTTTGATCATGGATGATGACATGATGAAGATGCTACCTAAGGACCTAGAATCAAAGATATCTTGGGATGCAGTTCAGGATGAATTTGGTAGTACGGAGATCATATTTGTTGCTTACGGAAACCGCGGATCTTCCATCTACGATCAAAAGTCCTTATCAGACCTTTGGACCTTATCAGAAAAGTTAAGGATGCTGGATGTCGTTCAAGACATTACCAACATTAGTACTTCGATCAGAATCGATCAGTTTGATGGGCTCATGGAGATTGGTGATCTTCAGCCATCACAGGAACTCACGGAAAGTGAGATCAATGACATAAAAACTTATCTGGAAAAAAACCCTGAACTGAAGAAACAATTGGTAAGTAGGGGCGAGGATTATCTACTCACGATCATTCAACCCAATGATGGAGTAGGCCTAGATCGATTTAGGAATGAGGTGGTCAAGATCTCAGACTCTGTCTTAAGAGATCATGAAATTCATTATGGTGGTACTGCATATGTTACTGGATCGGTGCCTCAACTAATACGTGAGGATGTACAATCATTGATAAAAATAGGACTGATGATCATGCTGGTCATGCTTTTAGTAAATCTAAGAAGTCTCCAGGCAGTATGGATGGTCATGGTAGTCATACTTTTCTCATTGATCGCAATGATGGGCTTCATGGGTTGGGCATACAAGGTCACTGGATCAGATCGTTTCCTATTTGCTTTATTAAATACATCCATGCCCATCATATTATTGACCATTGCAAATTCAGATGGAGTCCACGTAATTACAAAATTCTTTCGTGAATTTAGAAAGTTGGGCAATGTCCCAAAAGCCATAGAGGCAAGCATGCGATCCTTATTGGTCCCAATATTCTTGACCAGCATAACCACCATAGCCGCTTTTCTTACAATGGTCACCTCGCCCTTGGAACCACTGATCGGTTATGGGATATGCATATCCGTTGGTATTACTTGGGCTTGGATCCTCAGTTCGCTCATGTTGCCCGCCATCATCAATCTAAGGCAGTGGAATCAAAGTAGCAGGTTCATTGCACACACTAGCATATTGGAGAAACTGGTAACCGTGATAGGCAGAGTGATCATTGGCTATCCCAGATCTGTCTTTTGTGTAGGTTTAGGACTGGTTGTCATTGGTTTATTTGGTCTTCAAAAGGTCAATGTCGATGTGAATGTAGCAAGTTTTTTCAAACCAGGAACTGAGATACGGGATAGCATGGACTTCATGGACCAAGAAATGAGTGGGACCATGGATCTGAGGGTAAGGGTTGAAGGGGATGTGAGAGATCCAGAAATATTAAATAAAATGGATTCATTGCAATTGTTCATTGAGACCAATGATCAAGTCATTGTCACATATTCGATTGCTAATATTGTGAAACAGATGCACCGAACGGTAATGGATGATAGCCTCCAATATGAGACCATTCCATTGGAGAGGCAGAAGGTAAATAATCTATTTACAATGTATCATATGTCGGGTGACCCAGAAGACCTCTCAGCATTGGTAGACCATGACCATGAGGTTGCCCTCATTACATCTCTTAGTTCTGTGATGAGTACTGAGGATGTCTTCTTGTTTGTAGAATCCATCTCTGAATACATCAAAGGTCATTTTAGTGTTGCCAATGACATTAGTGTCACCGGCATGATAGTTGTAATTCGTGACATGGTAATAATGGTCATAAGATCATCCCTATTCAGTATTATCATATCTATTTTTCTCATAGGGCTCATTACATCGGTTTTTTTTGGAAGGGTCGTGTGGGGTGGATTATCTGTTATTCCCTTGACCGGTGCAGTGATCCTGAATTTTGGACTGATGGGACATTTTAACATTACCCTTAACCACATCACTGCCATTCTATCATCCATAATCATCGGCGTGGGTGTTGATTTTGCAATTCACTTCATCGCTCAATTTCGCAGACTCTCAAAAACGATCAGTGAAAAAGAATTAAGCACAGAGGTGATCAGGGATGTTGGCTACCCCATTCTTTTGGATGCAGTCTCGAACATGGGTTTTGGTGCATTGATATTTTCTGCATTCATTCCAGTACAGTACATTGGAGGACTCATGGTGTTTGCAATGATATCTACATCCTTGGGTACACTTACCCTTTTGGCATCTTCTACAGAACTATTAAAAGATCATCTAATAAAAAAAGGTCACTGAAATGAGATACCTGACTCTAATGATAATTCCACTAACAATCTTTTCACAATCTGGTCTTGAGATTGCCGATATGATCGATAAACGTCCTTCTCCCACGGATCTGACCAATAAGACTGAAATGATCTTGAAAAATTCAAAAGGCAAGACCAGGACCCATGGAATGATATCAAAGTCCATGGATGGAAATAGAAAACAGATCATCTGGTTCATGGAGCCAAAAGATGATCGTGGAATTGCATTTCTAAAGATCGAGCATGATGATAAGGATGACGAGATGCGCATGTGGTTACCTGCTTTTAAAAGAGTAAGGCGAATAAGTGCAAAAAAGAGAGGCGACTCATTCATGGGGTCAGACCTCAGCTATGAGGATCTATCTAGTAGAGAGTTAGAGAAAAATGACTACAAACGTTTGGATGATGCTCAATGGTTGGGAAAAGAGTGTTATGTTCTAGAAACGATCCCAAAAAAGGAGGCTAGGTCCTCTTACGATAGACACGTCTCATGGATTGATAAGGATAACATGACCATATTAAAGGAACGCTCTTTCAATAGGAGCGGCACACTTGAGAAAGAAAAAGAGTTCTACTATGAAACGAGAGGAAAATACCAATTGCTAAAGCGAGTATATGTTAAAGATATTTTAGATGACCATAGCACAGAGGTCATATTTTCTGACATGGTCACAGACGTAGGCATGAATGATAATTTGTTTCATGAAAAAAACTTACGAAGATTGCCAATGGATTGATCAAATGATCAATTTCGAAGAGGCTTGCCTTTTTTTAACATGTGATCGATCCGGTCTTGAGTCAATTTTTCCCCTGCGAGTGATACAAATGCCTCCCGTTCAATATCTAGGATATATTGTTCATCTACCTTTTTCGTGAGGCCTGCCTGATCACCACCGGTCAAGACATAGGCAAGTTTTTCACCTATCTTACTAT
>CAYZJY010000005.1:0-45854 GCA_964478995.1 uncultured bacterium | reverse complement strand
ATCGGCAAGGGTTCCATTCGTGATCCACATTTTGTTCCCGTTAATTATCCAATCATCGCCATCTCTTTTGCAACGTGTGACCATTCCACCAGGATTGGAACCAAAATTAGGCTCGGTCAATCCAAAACATCCGATCATTGTTCCAGCCCCAAGACCAGGCAACCATTTAGTTTTTTGTTCATCTGACCCATAGGCATGTATGGGGTACATCACAAGGGCACCCTGGACGCTTGCAAAGGAACGGAGTCCAGAATCACCCCTCTCTAGTTCATGTAATATTAATCCATATGCAACATTGCTTACGCCTGAACCTCCAGATTCTTCGGGCAAAGATGAGCCCATAAATCCCATTTCTCCTAGTTTTGGTGCAAGTTCAAGTGGGAAAGTTGCATTTTCATAATGCTCATGGATAAGGGGCATGAACTCAGTTTGCACAAATTCAAATGCAGTCCTTTGAATCATGATCTCTTCTTCAGTTAGTAATTCTGTAATATTATAAAAGTCTGGCCCAAATGATTTCATATCTATCCTAATTCTTATGCTGAAATTAATGTATATATTAAATAAAGATTCAGTATAAAGAATGAAAAACAGGTTTTAAAACCACTCTAAATCAATTAAGAAAAAACCTGATCTCGTTTACTATTAATTATTTCTCATAAATGTGTAAAAAAATAACTTCCACTTAATGAAATTATTTAAGAAGTATCATTTTCTTTATCTGTGTGAAATCTCCAACTTTTAATCTATATAGATAAATGCCTGCTGGGACTGGATCACCTTGATGATCCGTAGCATTCCATGTAATGGATTGATATCCACTATTTTGTAGACCATTCACTAGCGTATTAATCTCTCTTCCCATCATGTCAAATATTGTGATATTCACAAGCCCTGACTCTGGTATTTCATATCCAATGGTTGTGACAGGATTAAATGGATTTGGATAATTTTGACTTAAAGAATATTGCAAAGGTTGACTATTTGTTATTTGACCAAGTGCTGAATTGTCGATGTAGATATAATTTTGAAAATTTAGGTTCTGTAACTCATTGGGCCCAATATTTGTGATAGCATCAAGATCATCTCTTAAAATAATTCTAATATTCCATTGACCTTCAGTTGAGCCCATGGGTATTTCTATGACACCACTAATGGAAGAAGACATCAACCCAGCTTCAAAATCCCCTGAACTCTCTAACATCTCTCCTCCATTCATTGGACCGCCATTGATTATCAATCTAAGACTATAACTAGATAAATAATTATCATTATCCTCTGCTTCTATTACATAACCAACATTAACAGGCTCTTGACTGGTATTAACTGTATCTGCATAGAACAAAAAATTTATTAGTGAAGGACCCGTGTTTCCTGTAGCACAATCTTCTGGACAATTATCTTCTGTCTCTGGGCCACCACAAATTCCATCTCCGCAACATGGACTACCCGGTGGAACATCTTCGCAATCAGGTACATCATCGCCTCCTCCAGTACCAATTTCCCCTTTTAAGCACCTGGTAAAAAATGGAAATTCATCCGTAACCATGTAATAATATATACCATCAGGAAATTCAGGGGTTACACCTATTCTTCCGTTACATTCATCTAAGTCTCCATAGCCTTCCTCATATTCAAAATCTTGAGTAAAAGCTCCCATTGGGATAGGAATATTTGGATAGGTTGTTCCTTGCCCCGGACCACCTTCTAAGGCTGTCAAGGTATCTGGACGACCTTCATCAGGATTTTCCTTTAACTTCCAACTAGGTTGTAAGGATATAAGCTCACTAGTTGCATCATTTGGATCCGAATAGCCATATCTTGCATACACAGGAAAACCATCTGAGGCCCAACCAACAAGGGTCATGCCTTGATCCTCTCCTAAAAAGTCAATTAGCAGTTCAGGCATTCCATGATAATGATATTCACCTGAAGGTTGTACATGAGCATGATTCATGTCATCTCCAAAATTAAATGTCTCATGACCAAGAGCTTCGATATTCCAATTTCCTTGCCCCTGTGCTAGACTACACTCTCCTTGATCGTTACATCTTCCTGCTGTAGCAGGATCAAATTTTACACTATTAATTGCGTAAGCGATAGCTCCGGCTGGGCCACCTACAGGCTCACCATTTTCTGATACTATTATCGGGCAAAGAGTAAAAACTTCATTTACATTTTGTTCGCTTATAGTATTAGGATTATTTGCATTAGGGAAAGTCCCTACTTCATGGTTTGGAATACCATTTCCTGAAAGGATTCTATTTATATCATCAGATGTCCATGAGTAGATGCTATATGCATTGACCGATTCATCATCATTATAGATTTCTTCATTAATATCATCTAATACACCAATTGTCGAATATTCATTATCCTCGCACTGGCCAAATATCAAATTGGAAGTCAATATGATTAAAAATCCACATATTTTCATCTTGTTCATTCTATTAACCCTAATCAATTCATTAATAATTTTTCAGTATATTTGACACAATTAATTTTTCTTTAGTATCTTCCTTTGTTCTGGAATCCCTACTGAGAGCATGAATGGATCAGATGCCTGAAGATCTAAAAAGTCTTTTTTAGATTCTAGACCTTTCCATTTATTATCAATTAATATCTGACCAACCACACCACCCAATGAATTTCCAGGACCTAGCAATACCAATAGGTCAGGGCAGAATTCCTTTAGAGCCACAGTGACTGAAGATGTGAAATCAAAGGTGTTTAATACCTGATGACCTAGTGTATAATCCCTAAGACCTCTGGGATTCGTACTGTAAGTTGACCAGACCTTTCCTCTGCCATCTATGAGAGGTATGGATGGCCTATTAAAGATTGATCGATCAATAATATCGATCGCTGATCTAGAGATT
Source organism: uncultured bacterium (assembly GCA_964478995.1). Lineage (GTDB taxonomy): Bacteria > Fidelibacterota > Marinisomatia > Marinisomatales > UBA1611 > NZWG01. The sequence goes on along the minus strand of CAYZJY010000005.1, from coordinate 42,975 downwards.
GATTCAAGCAAGGGGGTATGAAAAGCAGCATGGTAAGGTATTACCAATGGATACTTTTCTTGTGTTGGAAGATTTTTGGATAGTTTCTGAAGTACTTTCTTTTCTCCTCCGATTACGATGTATCCACCTAATTTTATTGATACAAATGAACCTGATTCACGTACTTTGGATAATACCATCTCATGGGTCTTTTGATCTATCTTCCAATTTTCATGGGTAATGGGGTATATCAATTGAGCTCCGATAATCTCATCTTTCATCATTGAGCCCATGGTATCGATCAAGTAGAATCCATCTTTCAATGTGATCGCACCAGATAATGCTAAAGATGTATACCAACCCATGGAGTTACCTAATACCGATACAACTTCATAGTGGTCTGTATCCATACTCATAAAATCAGCCAGGCTACAGGCATATATCAATGCTGATGCATTCTCGCCTACCATGTGAGTCTTAGTTCTAAAAGGTTGAGAATCAAGTTTAGTTAATGATGGCCTTTCTTGATCTTTACGCTTTTCATCCATCCACTCGATATGTTCCTTTGCTGCATTGCCATTTTGTTGAAGGTAATTGACCGTATCTCTTGTGTAAGATCCTCTACCTGGGCATATCACTGCAATTCTTTTTTTACTCATTTAACATGTCCATTGCATTTTTTATAATTGAATCTTCACTAGGAAGTGTAGCAGTTGCAGAAACGCCTAATGGAATAAAACTGTCTTCAGCCGCATGGAGAACTATATCAAGTGCCTTATTAGATGATTGACTGAGTTTCATATAGATCTCTTCGCCGTGGCATCCAGTCCTCCGGCATTCATCTACGATTAAAATTTTCTTACAAGGCCCTATGGACTTCATCAATTTTTGAACATCGATCGGTGAAAGCCACCTGAGATCAATGACCTTTATTTTTTTTCTTGATTTTGACTCTATGGTCTTCTTTGCCTTTAAGGATAGATAAAGACCATTACCATAAGTGATAATTGTTAAAGCCGTACCAGAACCATATGCCATGAATTCGCCTAGTGCTATCTCATTATTTGGTTCTGGATATTCATGAACCCATTTTCCATCTTTTGTTTCATGAAGGTCTTTGGTCATGTAAAGGGCAATAGGTTCAATGAAAATAATAACTCGACCATTTTCGTGAGCTTCTCTAACTGAAGTCCTCAACATCTTAACCGCATCTGCACCATTAGATGGGACTGCTAATATAATACCAGGTATGTCTCTAAAGATCGTAAGGGAATTATCATTGTGGAAGTGCCCTCCAAAACCTTTTTGATATGCTAGGCCTGGTACACGAAGTACCATGGGATTTGTAAATCGACCTTCTGAGAAAAAAGGGAGGGTCGCGGCCTCACCTCTTAATTGGTCTTCTGCATTATGCAAGTATGCAAGGAATTGTATCTCTGGGATAGGGACAAATCCATTATGCCCAAGGCCTAGTCCAAAACCAATAATGGAGGTCTCATCCAATGGACTGTTAAAGACCCTTCGAACACCAAATTGTTTATATAGGCCTGCAGTGACATGATAGACACCTCCCTTTTGGGCAACATCTTCACCAAAAATAACAGTATTTGGATACTGTAAAAGAATATCTGTCAATGCATAATTGATCAATTTCCCCATGTGTTGTGGATATTTTAGTCTATCAAATTCTTTCCCAAATACTTTTTTTCGCAAAACGCTTGAAGGGCTCTTGGGCGTTGACCGCACATGCTTGTTTGCCAAAATGCTTGACATTACATCTTTTGCTGTTTTTAATTTTGGCCTTAAGACAGCAGCATGAAAGACATGTGTTATCTGTTCACGTTTTTTTTCATATAGACCTATGATCTCTTCTTTTGATAAACAATCATTCTCTACCAGGATCCGTGCTGAGTGCATTAATGGATCATTGTATTCATCATTCTCTATATCTTGAATAGACCTGTACCCTACCTCGACATCAGATCCTGCATGGCCCATCAAACGAATTGTTTTCATATGGAGGAAAATAGGAGTCCTATTTAATCGGCATGCCTTTTCTGCCTCTCTTGTCTTTAGAATTAGATCAATTAAGTGTAGTCCATCCGTTTTTATATACTCCATTCCATATCGGTTAGAAAAATTCTGCTCTAACCATTCCCCATCCGTTGGTACAGAAATACCAGTGCCATTATCCTCACAAATGAAAATAATTGGAACATGCCCACCTTGGCTTGAGATCCAACAAGCAGTATTAAAGGCTGATAGTGCTGTTGCATGATTAGCACTGGCATCTCCAAAACTGCAAAGCACTATGCTTTCATTAGCTAATTTACTTTCAGTAAGATTTAGGTCTTTTGCGCGATCAATGGAGAAAGCAGTGCCCACAGCCTTAGGAAGGTGACTTGCGATCGTACTTGTTTGTGGCGGAAGATTGAGTACATCACTACCTATTACCTTATGTCGACCTCCACTTATTGGATCTTCTGAAGATGCCATGAAAGATAATGCCATGTCATAAATTGGAGTAGAGTTATGAAGTTTCCTTGATCGTTCTAAATAAAAGGGTGCACTTCTATAATGAAGAAATGCTATGTCCTCAATTGAAAATATTTTACCAAAGACAGCATTGCCCTCATGACCTGAACTACCAATGGTATAAAAGCATTCTCCACTATCCTTTAGTTGACGTGCAAAAATATCCATGTGTCGACTAGTGATCTGGGATTCAAATAAAGATATCAGATCGGTCTTTAATATATCATTTTGGGGTAATGATATTACTGTCTTTGCTTGGGGAAATTCGCCAGCGGCTACCCATCGAGTGAAATTCTGATCAATGACCTCCGCTCTATTAAATAAAGACATGGGCAGATTACTTCAATTAGATCATTTTAATTCTTCAAGGATGATAATTTTTCCTTGAATTCTCGAAGTTCCCGGACATTACCTACTAGAATCTCTCCCGAATCCCATTTTAACTTAAAATCCTCGTCAGAATCTTGTCCGCCCTGCTTTTGGTAAAGAGGAAATAATTCATGATCTTCACGTGGTTTATTATTATGCAAAGAGGCTGTTATCTGATATACTATGTCTTCTTGCATATCTTCAATAACACGATCTGGTAGATTTTGTTCAAGAAGGCCCTGTTCAATCCTAGAAAACCTAAGCCCACTTACTACATAATCCTGGTATGCTTCCCAAGCAAAAGGCGCAACAGCCTTTACTGACTCTGCCATGGCATCTGAGAACACTCGAATTTCGTACTGAGCATGACTATCTGAGCGTAAACCTATGAAATGAAGAAGATTATGTAGATCATTCTTCCAATACCATTCTGTATATAGGTTTACAGGAAGAATCGCTCTTGCCAATTCTCGTGCGACACCAGCGTCATTCAATTCAGAATATATTTCAAAACTCCTATTTGAGATCTCTTCAAAATAATTACGAACCTTATTTTTCAACTCATCTGAAACCTCACCCAATCTACCCTGTTTGTTCAGTGCACTTTGAAATTGGATATTTTCAGGTTCCGGAAAATAAAATTCATCTCTAGCCTCTGAATACCTTAAAGAATATTCATTGATGTTTGCCGTCCTGTGCCTGACCCATTGGCGTGCCACAAATATTGGCATCTTGCAATGAAATTTGAATTCTACCATTTCAAATGGTGTCGTATGCCTATGGCGCATTAGATATCGGATCAAACCTCTATCTTGGGATACCTTTGCAGTACCTTTGCCATAACTGACTCGGGCGGCTTGCACAATTGCATCATCTCCACCCATTGCATCTACCAATCGGACAAAACCTTTATCTAAACATTTTATTGCATCTTCAGGAATATTTGACATATTTGATCTCTAATTGATTTTCCTATATACCATGACCCCATCTCTAAAAGGTAGAAAAAGGGGCTCTAATCTATCATTATTTTTTATGAGTTCAGCGGTTTCTCTTAAGGCCCTAACACCCTCAATTATTGCCCTAATACAGAATATGTTTTGTCTACAGCATATACATCACCAGCGATCAGTCCTGGTTCTATCAATGTATCATCCTTATTGTACTTTCGCTGCTTACCATTTAGATCGATCAACTTTCCTCCAGCCTCATTAATAATGCAATTACCAGCACAAATATCCCATTCATTCTTTGGGCTTAGAGATGCAAATATATCCGCTTCGCCTGAAGCAGTTAGTCCAAGTTTATATGCAACTGAGCCAATGGCTTTCAATTCAGCGAAAGTGTCTGCATAGGGAGACCATAATCCTCTTTTGGTCTCTGAACGACTGTTGAGTATGACCATATCGCTAGTATCTTCTTTTGAACTGCACTGAATAGATCTATCATTCAGTGTCGCACCCTGTCCATGCGCTGCGGAGAACATCTCTTTGGTAACTGGGTTATAAAGAACACCTACAATTGGTTTACCTTTCTCAACTAATGCAATGCTAACAACAAAGTGAGGAACACCTTCAATAAATTCTTTTGTACCATCCAATGGGTCAACGACCCAAACCCTATCCATTTCCAATCTCTCTTTGGAATCGACTGTCTCTTCTGATAACCATCCATATTCAGGATAAGCCTCTGTTAATATCTTTTTTAAACATGCGTCAGAAGCGTGGTCTGCAGTTGTTACAGGATTATGATAGCCCTTATCTTTAATCTCGTAGTCAGCCTTATAGTATTTAAGAATCAAGTTTCCTGCAATAACTGCAGCATCTTTAGCAATTGATAATTCCATTATCATGGTGAGGAAAGTTAAATGAAAATTTATTGAGTCTAAAGTTTGTTAAATGATATTATTGCATCATTGGATGATGATCTCATCAGAGAATATCCAACAGGGCTTACCAGCGCCAGGATGATAATCAGGACATGCATTGAGATTATAACCTTTGACCCTTATATACCGAGAACTCAATTTATTAATCTCTGCCTTATAGGAAAAAATCTTCTGATCAAAACTAAAATCATTGGTCGGACTATTATCATAAATGGATTCAAAGTTATCACCATCGACCGAATATTCTATTTCGATACGTTTTGGTAAGAAAATCCAAAACACCTGACTTTGCAAAAATCTTACCTCTACTGAATTGATATTTCTTGTCTCCCCGAGGTCAATTGTGGCAATTAGGTCCTCTGCCTCAAAACCTTGCCAAGATGGGTCTTGATAATTTAATCCACCTCCCCTGCCATTGATCAAAGCATCAGAACTTTCTCCAGGATACTTTTTATTGGCTGATTTTTTTAAGATGATGTCATGGCCAAAAGCTCTATTGTCAAGTTTGACGTATTCTGGTGTAGTTCCACATATGGTGGCATAGGACTGACTACCAATTTCCCCGGTCAATTTATCACCAAATTTTTCCCGTGCGATATCACCGAGTTGCTCTAGTTCCGCCACAACATTGGGGAACAAACTCGCAACATCATTCTTTTCTCCAATATCTCCAACAAGATCATAAAGTTCCAATCCGGATCTCCCTCTATTATAGGGACCAGGGTGAAGATTCTTCCCAGGCTCTACACCTTCATACGATCGATATGAATGCGGAAAGACCAATTTCCACTTGCCCTTCCGGACTGCAATTAAATTTTCACCATAATAATAAAAAAGTTCATTCCTTGGATTAGCGTCACTATTTCCATTTAGGATGGGCATTAAACTGAAACCATCATTTGCATATCCTATTTTTTCATCTCCTACAATATCTGCTATGGTTGGGAAAATATCCATTGTGGATGCAATTTTTGATATGACCTGTCCTGGCTCTATTTTACCAGGCCAGCGCATGATACAAGGTACTCTCGCACCACCTTCCCACATTGTACCCTTCCCTTCTCTAAGTGGACCAGCAGATCCTCCCCACTCTCCATAATTTAACCACGGTCCATTATCACTTGTAAAAATGACCAATGTATTATCATCTATGTCGTTGTCTTTTAATGCTTTCATTATTTCGCCTACAGACCAATCAATTTCCATTATGACATCACCGTACAATCCTAGTTCACTCTTACCTCTAAACTTCTTTGATGCAGCAATGGGCTGATGAGGCATGGGATGAGGGACATATAAGAAAAAAGGATTTTTCTTATTTCGATTTATGAAATCAACTGATGATTCAGTTATCTGCCTTGTTATCTGTGCCTGATCCTCTAGTGTCTCAATCTCACTTTTTGGCTGATTTCCTTCCCAAAATGACATGGGAGGATAATAACTTCGTTTTGGTCCATCCAATGGATTTCCATCATAGTCAACTGGCCACATGTCATTTGAACATATAAGTCCTGAATATTCATCAAAACCATTTTGGAGTGGCAAATATTCTAATCTATGCCCTAAATGCCATTTGCCAAAGATCGCATTGGTATATCCATGTCGTTTTAGGGTTTTTGCGATGGTCTCTGTTTTTGGGTCTAAACCACTGACAGCCCACGGACTAAGCGCACCTTGAATTCCAACCCTCTCAGCATAACTCCCTGTCATCAATGATGCTCTTGAAGCACTACAGACTGCTTGAGAAACGTAAAAATCAGTGAAAAGCATACCGTCTTCTGCCATGGCATCTATGTTTGGAGTCTCAAAGCCCTTCGCTCCATAGCAACCTAGATCTCCATACCCTTGGTCATCTGTAAAAATGATTATTATGTTTGGTAGATTGGTTTGACTCCGACAACCAAAAAAAATGAATATTGGAATAAGAACTGAAAACCTCAAGATTATTTTCAAGTCATGGATCATGTATTGACACCAGAAATATTCCTGAAGATTATTAATTTTTCTCGATCTTTGCGCGGCTTAATTGAATGATCTGAGAATTCTTCTCTTACGATATCCCAGTTAAAATTAAAATTGGATTTGACCTTCTTTATGGTCGTCCCATAAGGTGGACCTTCCTCATTTAATTCTTTGTCAAGTGGAAACCACAACCCAACTAGGTGGCCACCTGGCCTTAGAATCCCTTGAGCCATTTTCTCATAATCACCACGGCGACTGGGATGGATCGCACAGTAGCATGTTTGTTCTATGATGTAGTCGAATTCATTTTCATATTCTGGCAGTAGGTCAAATATGTCTCTCTGGAGTATGTTGATCTTTACTTTTTCTTGATCAACCATCCTTTTGAGTGATTTTATGGCAGAAGGTGCAAAATCTACAGCTGTCACATTAAATCCTCTCTTCGCAAATGTGATTGCATCGTATCCACGTCCACAGCCAATGATACATAGGTCACCTTTAGGTAGTTGCTTGGCTAATTCCGTAAAGATCGGCGTAGGACCTTGAAGATCCCATCCGGTATCATCTGCTAAATAGATATCTTCCCAAAATTGAGATCTATCTTCTCTGTTCAAGGTTTTTGTGATCAGTCTTTTGTTCAAGTAGCATAAAGTTCAATATACTTTTGCACATTGAACTTAGATTTACAACCATTAAAGTTCATATACCTTATCTTACCATATACGGGTCTATCAAACCAAGCCCGGTCGTGTACTCCACCAATGCTCCAAGCAATACCTGCATAACCATTAGGGTCTCTACCATCTAACTCGTATTTATCATTAAGATCTATCGCTACCTGCAATGCAATTTCAGGGCTAGGGCTCCATTCCAATATTTTTTTTGCCCAATACATCCGCATGTATCCATGCATCTTCCCCGCTAACCTCATCTGATTTTGGGCTGCATTCCAAAGAGGGTCATGTGTCTCTGCATGCTCAAATTGTTCCCTTGGATATAAATAATCTCTCTTATCTTTACGGTGTTGATTCAGTGTCTTTTTTGCCCAGGGATGGAATCCTTCAAAGTAATCATAACTGGGCTCATACTCACAAAAATTATCAGATAATTCCCTACGGACTATCAACTCTTCAAGAAAAACATCTTTATCAGAATTGCTAAGAGATGAATCTTTTATTTCTAATGCCACTCTTTGCGGCGATATATGCCCAAAATGAAAATAGGGACTTAGATTGCTCAAGGCTTTTCTATTTGGATCATTTCGATTATCATTATAGCCAATCAATATATCTGATAATGAGTCCAACTTCTTTCTTGCTGCTATTTCACCTGGTATTAGCCAATCAACCTCTTTAACTCCATGGTCTATGTTTAGATCAGCAATAATATTATCATACGGTCTTTCTTCAACATTTGCAGTCCCATAAGGATGTATTTTTAGTTTAGGATAATCAGTAAGAAAATGGTCAAGATTTGATTGGATCTTTGTCCGAATGGTATATGCAGCATATTCTTTCTTCTGGGATGTTACCCATACAGGTATAATATTATGTGCATCTACCTGATAAACGGGAACATCAATATTTTTTAAAACATTATTAAGTCTTTTTTGATATACTTTTAGTGGATTATGATCCACAATAAGGCTCCCTACTGATCTTTCGTGGATTATCCTTGGCAGAGCATTATGCGCGGTATCCTGAACCAATACAAATTCTATGTTCAATCTGTTTAATTTTATCTTAAGCTCTTCCAATCCTTTGAACAAGAATCCATATTGTCTTATGTTTGCTTCTAAAAAATTTCCAACATATTGGAAACAAACAATGAGGGGGACATGTTTTTTTAAGGCAAGAGATTGAGCAGCAATCAGAGCCCAATTATCATCAACTCTCTTATCTCTATTCATCCAGTATAGAACAGAATGACCAGTGAATTTACCGGCTTTTAACGTACGAATTCTCTTGGGATCTATCATTGATAGTTTTTGTTCTTTATTCTAGTGGCATAACTTGGGCGAACACCCTTCTTCATTTCATATATTGATGAGTTGTGATAGTAATCGATACGTATTTATTCTCTACTATCGCCTTGGTTGCGAAGATTTTTATTTAACCAATAAAACCAAATCTTATAGGTGATCCTTCTAACGAAGATCGGAAATAGCATGATCGGGTATGTCAGATATCTAATTAACAAGCCATTCGAATCCATATTCACCTTATCAATAATCATTGCACCATTATTGTATGGACGTACTATGTGATGGTGATGCCATTTTGAAAATCCAAATGGTAATTCAAGCCCTTTATCTTCAAAATGAAGGTGCGTATCATTAACTACATAATTGTCATGTGAAACCTTTATATCTCTCCAGCCAAAAAACCAAAATGAAAATGAGGCTTCTTTTCCATTCTCAATACCTTCCCAACTATTAATTTTTACCGGTTGAAATGATGTTAGAAATTCAACGAATCTTCTATCATGAAAAGATTGAATTACAATTGAAACATCGATATCTCTTAATATAACTTTTTGTTGATATAACATATTCCAATTCCAGTAAATGATTTAAAATGAACTATTGTAATCAAACTGGGTTTTATGGACTAATTAATTCGAACTATTATTTCATTTTTCCTAAATGGAGGTAGCACCCAAGGCGAATTATACTGTGCCACCATAAAAACCCCATTGGGCTCATAGCCTTTAATCGTCATAAGGCCACTCAATTTATCCTTATAATATGATGCTCTTTCTCTAGTCGCCCATCCACCAAACCTTAGAACGGCTGTCTTGCCTAGATTCACCTCTTTTATAGAAACATATTCAGTATTTGGTTGAGGTAGATCTTCCAATGAATGCTCTGATGGCATGACAAATTGTATGTCATATATGTCATCTGCATCAGGCACATTGGAAATCACAGGCGCTGTCATCTCGATGCTCATACCAGTTGAATTACCACCAAATATGTAGTTTGCTATTCGCCTAAAACCAGTTGAAGTAGCATTTCTATAATCATTTTGGACCCTTGTGGTCGCAATAATCATGGACTGGTATTCTCTTATTTCAAATCCATCTTCTCTGGCAATCAATGCATATTTTGGTGTTTCAAGTGCCATGGTTTCATTTAAGGAAATACATAATAATAAAATGATAGTAAAATTAATTCTATAATTGAACATTATTTTGTGAATGGGATTAAGACTGGCGTATTGCGTTTATACTTTTCATAGTCTTCTTTGCCTCCCCATTTTTTTTCCGCATGTTGTTCCAGCAGATTAACCCCGCTCATTTTTGTTAATAGAACATAAATAAATATTGGGGATATCAAACTCATATGTTGCCATCCCTGTAAAGTTGGATACGCAATGACAGCCATACCTATCCAGAGCAATATCTCACCAAAATAATTTGGATGTCTTGATACACCCCAGAGCCCAGTTGAAATAAAACGATCTTTATTAATAGGTTCCAATCTAAATCTTCTTTTCTGTTCATCAGATATAACCTCAAAAGAAAATCCGATAATCCATATTGTAAAACCTAAATACATAAAAGGATCATTATGGTATTCTACATTATTTATGATCATGACCAATGCATTTACTGTGGTTAGGAATACCCAGAGCGCAGAAAGAGACCACCATACAAGAAAGCCAGAGAATTTTTGTTTTACCTCTCGAAATCTTCGATCCTCACCTGTCTTTAGTACACGGATGAACAAGAAAAAACCAAGTCGCAAGGCCCAGATGGAGACCAATGCTACCGTTAATATGGATCTAGTGTTCAAAACCCCACCAGAAACAAGTTTGGTTAGATAAGATGCTGAGAACAGAACACATATATAAGCGACTGTACCTGAGATATCATAAAACTTTTCAGTCCTAGCCAAATATGCTGGAATGAAAGCCACCCAGTGAATAAGGAAACTGATCGTCATGCAAATTAGTATTATTGGCCATCCATTATAATTCAATCCATTCTGCCCACTGGCAATTGCAACGACTGCCCCTATTAGCAGAACGATAATAACGTTAACATAATCTTTTAAGGAATGCGTCATCTATGCTAGTATATGATCTTGATCTTCTTAAGGATCGTGGTTACAATATACCCAAAATCTAATTCAAACCACCTCACTGCAAAATTAAGGTTATTAGGCATTTTATGATGATTGTTCTGGTATAACTCTCCCATCATCAAAAAGTCTACTGGCAGTGTGTTTTTTGAGTTATCCTTCAAGTCATCAAAGTTCCTGTACCCTCGCTTGTGACCAAACCAATTAACTATGAAACCATGCATGGATCCCATGATCACATGGAATGGAAGGAAAACATATTGCCAGGTGGCTGTTGTGAATTCAACATAGAATAACACATACAATAATATAAATCCAAATCTGGTGATTATTGATTCACCAATATTCTCTAGCACATACCACCTAGGCACATCGGTAGTTGTTCTTTCTCCTTTCATAAACTCATTGACAAGTTTTCTATACTCGGAAACAGTTGCCAAATTAAATGAGATAATGTTTGTAAGATGAACAGGAGAGTGAGGGTCCTTTGGAGTATCAGCATACGAATGATGATTCCGATGCATTATGCCATATGCTGCTGGATGCAAAAAGGATGACCCTTGGAAAATAAATGTAAATAGAAAAAATGTCTTTTCCCAAAAAGGTGTCATTTTGAACATTTTGTGGGATGTATAACGATGGAGAAAAAATGTCTGGAAAAAAAGAGAAAGGTACCAGTGTGCGAAAAAAAAGATCAAGATTATCATTCTAGGCTTCCCTCTTCATGAATCTATAGTGAGAAACACCCCATTCTGATCCGTTATCATATCCAAACAATTTTTCACATGACATGAAAAAAATACGCCATCGCTGGAACCATAATCTGGCATCATCTCCATATGTATCTAAAAATATTTCCATGATTTGATCTTTATTTTTGTCCATCTTGTTCACCCAGGCCAGTGATGTCTTTTCATAATGGGTTCCTGAGATCCTCCATACATCATCGATTTGGAGATCATCTTGAAAATGTAATAAAAGGTCATGGGAGGGCATCATGCCTCCAGAGAAAAACTCTCGAGCCATCCAATCTGCATCCCCTTGATCTTCAAAGGGATAGACCAAAGACTCATGAGAAAAAATATGGATGAATAATTTCCCTTGATTATTGAGCCAGGATGATACTCTTGATAATAGTTCCTTATAATTGCGCATGTGTTCAAACATTTCAATGGAGACAACTCGATCGAAATTAATTTTAGTTTCAAAATCATTCATGTCTGCAGTAATCACTTCAACATTATTTATTCCCTGCTCTTTACATCTATTTAAAATATGTTTTCTCTGATCTTTGGAGTTACTGACCGCAGTGATCTTGCTATTTGGTAATTTTCCTGCCATAAAGCAAGTCATAGAACCCCACCCACATCCAAGTTCAAGTATTGAATGCCCATCAATAAGTTGGGCTCTATTAAAACTAAGTTCCAGCATTGCTTCCTCAGAATCATCCAGTGTCTTGGTTCCATCAGGCCAATATCCAGAACTATACTTTAAATGCTTTCCCAGAACATTTTCAAAAAAGGTGGGTGGAACCTCATAGTGTTGTTCATTGGCTTTCTCAGGAACAAGAGCGATAGGGCTCTCTTGCATCTGTCTTATCCAATTCTGCTTCTTAATTGAAACTTTCTCATTATTAGTTAGAAATTCATTATTCAATCTATTTCTACAATTTCTTACTATACCAGCCCTGATAAGATAGTCAGGGATTATGCCTTTCTCCGCTAATTCAATAAACTTTGATATCACGATCTAATACTCCACCTCTATGTCACGTGCACCTGATTTTGCAAAAACCAACTGGACATCACCTATATTTCTCTCTAAAAACCCTGCTTCACAATATAGAAAATAGAACTCCCACATATTGATAAATAATTCGGAATAACCCATTTCTCTCACCTCTGGTAACACATCCATGAATTTTTTTCTCCATCTGTTTAAAGTCTCCGCATAGTGACGGGTAATGTCTTCCATGTCTATCATTGATAGATCTGTTTTATCTTTAATTACATGAATAATCTGTGAAACAGAAATGAGACATGAACCTGGAAAAATATATTTTTTTATGAAATCAACCGAATCCTTATATGTATCAAAATTTTGGTCATTATATGTTATTCCTTGAAGTGCCATTAAGCCATTTGGTTTTAATAGAGAAGATATTTTTTTAAAATATTCCGGTATGAATTCATGCCCTACAGCCTCTATCATTTCGATGGATACGATCTTGTCATATTGACCATCAATCTTCCGATAATCCTTATTTATTACACTAATCTTTGACTCTAGACCCTCTTCAACTACACGCGACCTTGCATATTCATATTGAGCATCTGATATAGTTGTAGTTGTGATGTTACATCCATAATTTTTTGCAGCATGAATGGAAAAACTTCCCCAGCCTGTTCCTATTTCTAATACATCATCTTTATCTGACAAATTCAACTTTCTGCATATGCGATCTAATTTCTCTATGGATGCGTCTTCAAGATTCATATCAAAATTATTGAAATATGCACATGAATAGGTCATTGTAGAATCAAGCCAAAGTTTATAAAAATCATTGCTTAGGTCATAATGGGCAAGAATATTCTCCTTACTCCCTTTGAGTGTATTCTGTCTACTTCGGTGTATCAATTTATTTATGGGACTTAATAACTTTGCAACCCCATTATTCAAAGATACAAGAATCGAACGATTTTTTAGCAAAATTCTCATGAGCAGTACAACATCATCTGCAGACCAATAACCTAATATGTAAGCTTCTGCAATACCTAATGCGCCACCACTCCCAGTCATGACGTAAAACTCTTGTGAGTGAATCTCTACATTCACACTAAGATCAGAATCAACATCACCAAAATAGAATTTCTCATTGCCATCTTCAACTTTGATGTGGCCATCAATTAGGTTATTTAATTTCTTTTTCAACCCTTTTTTGAACACCGAGGTAAGAATTGTTGCTTTGGTTGGTGTCTTTATCTTTTCAGCGAGATGGTCTACTTGCATTGTCGTATTCATCAATCAACTTCCTTTCATTAGATTTGCTTTATCTGGATGGATGAAAAAAGGTGCTCTCCTTACCCAAAGTTTAAAGGCTTGCCAATGAATGCGAAAAACCACCACCATGGTGATGAAAGGAAATCTTAGGACCTGCTTTAACAGGCCCATTAGTGTAAATGGTGATCTTCTCATATTCAAGGTAGCATCAAAGACCTTGTCTCCATCTTTAAAATTTTTCATGTTCACCAAAAGATGCTTGTTTGGCTGAGTAAATACCCACTCGTACTTGTGGTCCATTCCCCAAAATGGACTAACATGTAATTTCTTTTCAAGGTCCGCTACAAGGTTTCCAAATTTACCTTCCTCATCTCTTTCACGTATGATGTAGGAATGTCTTTCATCCCAAGGGGTATTGGTCACTTCTGCCATGATAACGTCAACTTCTGTGTCTTCTTCATCAAAACAATAATAAAAGCTTACAGGGTTAAAACAATAACCCAAATACCTTAAATGTGTTAGAAGTCTAATTGGACCTTTGACCTTGTATCCGATTTTTTCAAAGATCGTTTTCCTTACTGATTCATCCAAACTTAACCTGTCATCTCCATGATAATCCTTACGCATGAAAGAGACGAGTGCTGGTCCATTTATGTTCCATAACCATGACCTTCTCAAGGCATTATCTATTGAATCTAGATCTATGTATGTCATGAATAATGGGTAGGTGAAAAAATGTTCAAAGGGTGTAAAGCGACGGTGCCTTATTGTCCCTGAATATATATAACTTTTATTTAAAGAGTTCATAGAGTTGCCCCGAAATCCTTACATACATCGAGCGCACTCACAACCCCATCTTCATGGAATCCATTCCTCCAATAGGCTCCACAATAATATGTATTATTTTTGCCACTTATCTCATGCTTACGGTTTTGAGCCTCTACGCTTGACACCGTAAAGAGTGGGTGGTCATAGTTCAAGTACTTTATCACCTTGGATCGATCGATCAGATCGCCACTATTTAGAGACACACAAAAAGTCCTATCAGACTCTAGGCTCTGCAACATGTTCATGTTATAGGTTAGGGCAACCGGTTTGTCTTGATCTTTATCTAAAAGATAATTCCAACTAGACCAAGCATTTTTCCTTTTGGGAAGAATGGATTCATCGAAATGAAGCAGTGCCTCATTCTCTTGGTATTTGATAGCTCCCAATATGTCTTTTTCTTCTATTGTAGGTGAATCAAGCATTGCTAATGACTGATTACTATGAGTCGAAAAAATAATGGAATCAAAATTTTCACTATCCTGGCCGTCAGTGCCGAATCGAATAGTAATATTATCACCCTCACGGTTTACATTCTTGACAGGCGATGAAAGTCTAATCTTATTTTCAAAACCTTTGATCATTTTCTCCACATATTTTTTTGAACCTCCTTTTATGACCCACCAGTTTGGCCTATCAACTATCTGCAGTAATCCATGATTATCAAAGAACCTTATGAAAAAAATAGCGGGGATATTCATCAATTCTTGAGGTACTGTTGACCATATTGCAGCACCTATTGGTATGATATAATGCTTGATGAATTCTTCTGCGTAATTTTTTGACGTTAGATATTGACCCAAAGTGATTTCAGGATCAAGAACCTTAAGATCAATTATTGCCTCAGAATTAAATCTCCACATGCTGCGAAGCATTCTCATGAATGAAGGTCTAAATAGGTTTGATCTTTGAGCAAAAAGTCCATTCAAAGAATGTCCAGCATATTCAAGGTCAATATTTTCTGATTTGACACTAAAACCCATCCTAGTTAACTGCCTTTCTACTCCAAGTTGGTCTAAAATTTTTATGAAATTTGGGTATGTTCTCTCATTGTAAACTATGAAACCCGAATCAACAGACCATTTATTACCACCATGTTCAAGTTCATGTGTGTGGGTGTGACCTCCGATGTAATCATTTTTTTCAAAAATGGTTATGTCATGATTCTCGTTCAAAAGGTAGGCACACGTTAGGCCTGATATCCCAGAACCAACTATGGCTATTTTCATGACATTATTTATCCTCTGGAATAGACATTAACTAGTTCCAGTCTTGAGTTATTTTTTGAATCAAAGAGATGTCATAACCAACATCAGATAATCTATTTAGTATTCCTTCATATAGATCATCATCTAGGACAAAATCCCTCGCCATGATCCAAACGTATTTTCTCGATGGGATACCAATGACGGTATAGGCATAATCCTTATCTAGGTCAATTATCAGAAAAGGCATCTTAAAAGGCCATAAAAATTGCATTTTCCATTCTGCGTTGGTCTCTTTATTTTTAATGAAACCGGTGGGTCTATATGTTTTTTTCTCACCACTGGGCGAATCTTTGAAAAAGGTAAAGGTGGTCTTGATCGTACCGTCTGAACCTAATTGATAGGACTCAATGGCATTGGTTGCTCCTTTCTCAATGAACGTTGGTATGTTTGCAATAACATACCAGTCCCCCATGAAACGCTCTATGTCCACATGATCAACCGTTTTCATTTTTGAATAATTTTTTGAATCAGGATTATCAAAACATCCTATGAATACAAAGGAATAAAAAATAACTACTATGTAAATTAAATATTTCAAACGAACATTCAATCAGGGAACAGTTACAATATTTCTGCGAGATGCCTCAGAAACCACATCTTTGAAAACATTCATTATGCTCATTTTGTTCATTAGTTCGATCGCAAAATCAGGTATCGAACCTCCAGGGTCCAAATATAACCGATAAGAAAGAAAATACTCATCATCATTAATTGGCTCTGTCATCCAGAGGCCTGCTCCATAATCGAGGTAAATGGCATCCCTAGAATTGCGGCTACTCATCTTTTTTTCTTTTACGCCTTCTTCAATCAAATACCAATGTACAATTGAGGTGGCATCTTGAAGGTCAAAACCATTGGTGTGAACCCTAAAGAAATATTCTCTATCTTTAATTAATGGTAGGTCAATTGGAAGCAAGTGATACCCTTCGACCCAGTCATTCTCACTATTAATTTCCTCGAAAATAAATGGCCCTACACTATTAAAATATTGACCATAGTTTTTAACATCCATTATGATGTCTTGTATGATTCTAGTGGGGATGTTTGTTCTTTGTTTCACCATGAAAGCAACCAAATTCATATTCTCAATGGATTTAGTACTTAATGTCATCTCTTCCTTGATTGAGATCATATCCCACCCATTATTATCATTTAACATTTTAAATAACTCATCAGGTTTATCGATTGATATTTTCGCATGTAAGGAATTATCTACTATAAATAGTAAGAGAAATGGAATGAGAAAGTTCATCAATTGTTTCCCAAACCTAATTTATCATTGACCCAATAAATAAGTGGCATGCTCAAACCCCAAACAATAGCAAGCATGATAGTTACCTCTAATTGGTCATTGTTAAAATTTATTGCTCCAAGTCCCTCTCCTGCTTTATATGCTACTGGACCAAGGAAACCACCCAATAATAGCGCATGTACCCAACGACCTTTCAACCAAGCCATTGAATGATTGACCATTGCAGCAAATCCGCACCACATTGCCGTGATCCACAATGGTGCAATGATAATTTCTTGACCATAAAGACCATTATATGAAAGCATTCCCGAATAGGCCATCAATGTATCTATCAACGTGCCAAGAAATGCAAAAATAAATACAAGTTTTATCTCAGCAGGGTTTGGAGAATTAAGGTAAAAATGGATTATGAGAAATATCAGCATCATCATCGGTCCAATGTATACAAGGTCACTTGTCGCACCAAAGACACAGGCCCACCAACTAACTTTAAATCCTAAAATATTAAATATTTTTTTCATACTAGTTTTAACCAAATATTAATTTAAAAAGAGAGTTTATACAAAAATCATTGAACGTTATTGGTGTATTTATTTATTGTTTTTTATTAATAACCCGAAAAGCATCATCAATGTGTAGCAGACAAGTCCGATACATAACATGATCAAGAAGTAATATGGCCATTCAGGCATTAATAGAGTAAAGTTTACACCTTCAGGCTTTTCAAAAGTGAACATGTAATTACTTCCCAGTATTATGTTAACAATGATGATGCTAACAACCAGTACTGTCGTCCATTTAATGGCATCAAAATAGTCGCTCCATTTTGGTCGGTAACCATCAAGTACAATGCTTATCATGACAAAAATGACAAGACCATGGGCAAAAAAATAATGTATGGAAACATAAATATGCTCCATCTCAGAAAGATTAGTATTAATGAATGCAAATAAAGAACCGCTAAATCCAGCAAAATAGAACCAATTCATTAACGTTCTATTATCTTGATTACTAGCATATACAGGAATCAACAAGGCAGAAATGTAACACATCTCCATTGGCAATGAAGTATTGGGTGACCAGATCCCATAGTATACCATGTATATCTGAAAGACGACCTCATTGAAGATCACCAAATAGCCTATTGTCTGAAGAATAACCAGTCTAACCTTCCGCGAACAATTTCCATATACCCATGCCACTGCAACACATAGGACCGTACTTATCATGCCATAAATGACATGCTGACTGGGTAACGAAATAACTATGTTTATGATGTCATTGATCATTTGTTTAATTACAATCTAAAAAGAAAACAGTTTTTGAACCTTGAGATATATTTGGCCATACGATTCTTTCCATTTAGCATCTTGTCTCTCATATGATCTACTAGTACCAATATAAAAAATTGAAAATGGACCTGGTTGATAACTGATCAAGGGCTGTATGTCAAAGGTATCATAATAGTCATGGTATTGAGATACCAGTCTAAAGTTCAGTGCTGCTGTTGCTTGATATTCAAATCTTGCTCGCGCAATGAGATCAGAATAGACCTCCTCTCCTGTCTCAAACCTTGTCGACCTCGACTGATCTAATTTGAAATTGAATTTCAACTCATTACTCGGCCTAAGGTTCAATTCAAATCCGATACTAATGTTTCTTGCTTGGTAGGGGTCATCTTCTCTAATGATCTCCGTACCATACTGAGGTTCAAACTCCAAAGATACTTTTTTTGAAAAAGATTTTTCAAACTCAAACATGAGTCTATAATTATCTTCAAATAGAACACCTTTGTAGTATTCATCCTCTGTAAGTAATGTTATGTCATATCCAAACTGACCCTTCATTTGTCCATTGTGACTTAAGAATATCCAATCCTGAAACACAGTCCAGTCGTAAAAAAATATGCGCCCAGTTGCAAACCAAAAATACATCACCTCGTATGTACTATTCTCAGGATATAGGATCTTTCCTCTTGTAACCGTTAGATGTCTTTTATCATTAAGATCTATGTAACCATTGTCTGCTCTAAAGGTAGGTGAACGCTCAACATACATGAGGGTCATGCCATCATTCTTTTTCCTATTTTCAAGGCTAAAATAAAAACTATGACCTGAATAGGATTCTCCATCGAAATCAGATGTAAGAGAGTCCTTCCCAAATAGGTGCCCGTTGATGGATGAAGATAGTGTTGAGTCATTCGGCTCAGAGGTGTTTGATAAAAAAAGTTGCCAGTCAAATTTTAGATTATTATTAAAACGATAGAGTCCATCCACTCCGCCCATGGTCCCTATTCCATCTTTATATCTTCTATCAGATAATATACCTCCGATGTATGACCCTTCATTAATAGAATGCTTCGCCCGAAAAATGCTTGTATTACTCTCACCCAAATTTTCAGTGGTTCCGCCAAAGTCACTGAATGGAACAATGAACGTACTATTCTGGTCCAAAGAACCCAAGTATCCATACTGTGTATTCCCACTTTGCCCGAGCATCTTTGCAGCCATGATAGGCTGATTGATGGAGCGAGTATACACAGCACGTACCTTGGGTTTCCACCCAAAGGAGCCTGTGTTAAACAGATCTATGCCCTCATTAAAAAAAGGTCTGGTCTCAGGATACGATATAGCGGTCTGACTATTAATATCTATTTTTGTTGCATTGGACTCAACTTGGCTAAAATCAGGATTGAAGGTAATCTCTGCAGTAGCAGTATTGCCTAATGGCAAGGAAAAACCAAAACCAATATTGTTTGAAAATGAATTATCATGCGACCCTACAAGACTTGGCAGTAATTCAATGGGCGGTTTGACATCAATCTCTTTCACACCTCTAAGATGACCCAACTGACAAGCCATGCATGGATTATTTTTATCAATGGGAACCCATGAATCAATTCGCTTACTTTCATTTCGAGGGATGACCCTAAAAAAGTTTATCCTCCAATGAAATTCATCAAGATCTGCTGCCCTGAAAGTAGAAAAAGGGATTGCCATCTCTACCTCATAACCATCATCTTTGATACGCCCAGAAGAATACCATATCGCATCCCAATCATCACGTTCACTTTCACCCATCCTTTGGCCATCTAACTGGTTACCATAGGGATTAGATGCAAAATAATGAGTTACAATTCCATCATCTCTTGGGTCAATCATCACACCTACCCTATCATCCTCTTCTATGTCATCGCGCTTGGACTGGTTTGCCCTTATTGTTTGTCGATCGTCGAATGCATTGAAAGCAACATATAAATGCTTGCTATCATAGGTGACTCGTACTTGTGTCCGTGCCAATGCAGGCAGATTGTTTATCCCTGGATTAATCTCTACAAAATCTTCTACGGTCTTCGCACCTATCCATTCAGATTCTTCAATTTTGCCATCAATGATTATTGAATTAGACACAGTATCAAGATTGAGGGTCTTTTCAGAAAACAGAATTGAAGAGAGGGAAATAATAATGGTAACCGTGATGATCTTTGACATGTGATGTCTAATGAGTAGTCAAGTTAGGCAATCAAAGTTCTATTTTGTCTCGATTTCAAAATCAATCGTAAATATGTCATCGATCATCCTATCTCCTATGTCAGGGTAATAATCAGCCGATCTATATGTAATGTCATATAAGGTTCTATCAATCTTCATTTGCCCATTGGCAGATGCTGAACCATTGGAATGAATGATCTCACAAGTAAACTCTATTGGGTGCTTTATATCTTTTATCGTCAAATCTCCATTAATAATTATTTTTTTATTTTTTATTAATGCACTATTGAGAAAAAAATATGCTTCAGGATACTTTCCCGTATCAAAAAAATCTTCTGCATGAAGATGGGCCTCTAATTTGTCACCCCAAGGACTATCCTTAATGTCCATGACCTTGATGGAGGTCATGTCTACAATGAATTCACCAGAGATGAGCTGATCATTCTTGAACTCTACAACCCCTTTCTTTAAACTGACATTGCCCCAGTGTGAGCCAGTAACTTTTTCAGCCAACCAACGTAAATTTGATTTTTCAAGATCTGCAGTTAATATTCTTCCCTGCCCTCCAAAAAGCAAGGATGATAAGATCAGTATAACATGATATTTTCTCATTCATTAAATCCAATTTATTGAAAAAAATAGCCCCAATAAAGGAGCCAAGGTCAAATTAAATTAGTCAGTTACGCTATTCTGAAAGTGCAGCATCAACGATCAGAAGTATGTCAAAGACATTGACAGTTCCATCCAAATTCATGTCTGCATTTTGTATTTGCTGGTTATTTAGTTCAATATGACCAACCACATAATTGACCGTCACTATGACATCCAATATATTAACAATGGTATCGAAATTTAGATCACCAAAATCAATATTGAGAGGTGTGACTGCTCCTGGGGGAAATTGAATTCTATCTATCCAAGCACAATCATCTCCATAACTCTGATCATCATCTTTCTCATATACCCATCGGAGGATGTGCTCTCCAACTGGAAGAGTTACTGAGTATTCATCCCAGTCTGTATCACCACCAATGATCAATTCTTGAGATTGATCATTAATGTAAAACTCCAGATAATCATATATCGTACCTGAAGCTCCCTGTTCAGATGATGATTTGGACCAGAACTGGATTGCACCCTCGTACAATACATTCATCATGATGGATAGTTCAGAGGTTTGGCCATGGTCGATGTCACCTGATCGTGCTGAAAAACCACCTGAATATGCGTCCGTATCGATCGTCCACTCAGCGTCACCACCGTGGTTCCAGTCAAAAGAGGTAAAATTACCTGTCTCAAAATCCTCAAACATGATGCCAAGTGTAATTGGCACAGGAAAAACATTTTCATAGGTGGTATTGATAGACCCAATGGTCAAGGCTATGAGAGAGGAATAGCCAATGGGTGCATCATTGGAGGCAGTGATCTCAATGGTAACATTGATCACATCATTCATTTCCCACCAGTAATCGTTATCACTGACTACATTTCCAATGGTCAAGTATGAGTCACTGGTCATTGCCTCAAACGTGGGATAACTAACCGGAGAATTACCAATATTTTCCAGAGCAAGTTGCATTGTAATCGATTCACCAGGGTCTAGAGTACCGTTACCATTATCAACTAGTTCAGATGATACGAGCAGAAAGGCAGGTGCCTCTACAGGAACTTCAGTCTCATATTCCCATTCTTCTGCATCATTCATTGCGGTCACTAGAAGCGGTATGTACGAGCCATCTTCCACATTCCAACTGACCTCAATCTCAAATGGTCCAACAGTGGCCTGACCTCCAGCCTCAACTGACTCTTGGGTAATTGCATCTGTGATCACATTGATCATCGACCCTAGATGAGAAATTGTAAATGAAAGTTCACCAGAGGGGTCCTGACCCACATTCTCAAAAACAGTGTAAAAATATCCTGTCTCACCATAGTCCAATATCTCGTCATCCCCTCCACTTACGATAAGGTCTTCCAAAAGCATGTATGCTCCTTCAGGAGCAATAATATTTAAAGTTTCCTCATAAGGGATCTTATTATAGGCTGTAACAACAATGTCAATTTCACCAGGGACATCCAATGGAGATTCGAATGTGAGGTCAACAGTCCCTGTTTCATTAGTGTATCCAGATGCTAGAAGTTGCCCATCTCTAGATACTGCGACCAATGCACCATTTACTCCCGCATCAATGTTCAAGTCAGTTGCACCAATTATGATCACACCATCATGGCTGACCACCATTTCAGTTGGAGTATCAGAACGGACTACTACTGAAGGATCTCCAAATAGGGTCCAATAATAGGTCTCATCATAGCCTTGTGATCCATAACTATCATTCATCTGATTCATGCCATTGAATGATAGACCACCAAAAGTTCTTTTTATGTTATCGGAGTATGACTCAACAAATATTGCATTCATCTCATCCTGACCCTCCATGGGTGGATTCCATGCTTGATTAACCGTAGACATCAGTGTGGCGATGGCACCGGTTGGGCTTCCATCGGAATCGTCTGTTGCTCGGAGCCAGGTCTCAGCATAGCAGGTCCCTTGGTGGAACTCTCCATTCACGCAAGCGACAGACCAAATGAATGGCCACTTTCCTGCATTGACCAAATTATTTACATCAGTATTATTCATGGGACAGCCATTCCCCCAAGACCCATTGGAACCATGTCCTGTATAATTAATAATGGACCTACCTTCATTTATGGCAGCCTCCCCTTCTGCAACTGTACCACCTGGGTCATAGACCTGATCTATCTCGATGTAGGTATAATCCAGTAAGAGATCACGAATATTATCCAAATGCTCATCATCATCTTCACCATCATCGCCAGGACCTTGGTTGGATGCAAAACCCGAACCTTTCTTATACCACTCAGCCATCGGGTCTGGATCCATTTCATAGGCAATGGTTCTATTGACCATTGTCTCAACATGCTCATTTGTCTCGGCAGAAAAACGTCCAATAATTAAATCTGGGTAATAGTCATCGCCTGCAACAAATGTAAGTGAATTATCAGATGGACTATTTGAGCCTGCTCCATTTGAACGGCGAATGGTCTCTATTTGTGCTATATCCCCCACAAGTAGAACAAATGCAATGCCGTTTTCATAGTATTGATCCTCTATCATTTGGGCCATGTCATTCTCATCACCAATATCAGCTATATCCATCATCTGGGTTGGTATTCCCTTATAATTCTTCCAGTCTACGAAGGTCTGCATCTCATCCATGAAATCACCATAACTGATCACCAGCATTGGGCCTTGCTCACTAAGGACATCATACCTCTCATCCTCTGGATAGTTAATAAAGTGATCTTTGTACATGTGTTCAAATTCTCTAGAACCAATATGTGGTGGCCGCTGAGTCAGAGGATTGATCTGACTGACGCCATTTTGTTGAATAGAAATATTTATCTGGGTATATACCCTCAGCGTGCGCTGGACTGGATTATATTGAATGGGTTGGAATACTACCGTCTGTCCTCTCAATGATCTCAGGATATATGGTTCTCTCAAGAAAACAATGTTTTCAGGATAGAACTCATCAAGTTCATACACTTTTCCATAAGTATAGGGTATTGTTGCAGGGTCCACATCGCGGGTCAAGTTACCTTTTGATGACTCGACATCTGAAATTTGCATGTCTACATATTCAGTCTCCGTGACAGACAACTCCATGTGAGCGAGGTCTGGAATGATGATGGAGCGCGCCATGCGTGGTAGATTTGGTGCCCCTTCATTCAGGATGGGTACACCACCTGGAAAACTGATCCTATTGTTCTCACTCTGAAGAGTCTCAAGATCATAACCCTGAAGTTGGAAGGATATCTCAATGTTATTATCAGATATCACATTCACATTCCAAACCGGTTCAGTTGGACGTGAAACCCCTAGGTCTACCCACTCTGAGGCAAATAGATTTACCGCAAGGGCGGATAATAGAAATGATATTATCTTATGTGATCTCATTGCATTAATTTAGTGAATTATGTACTCTAAATGATAACGTTCTAAAGGAACAGATAACTCAACCAAGAATGACAAATATAACCTAATATTCAGACCCAATTCAAGGTTTCCATTGTTGCCAAAATTCTCTCTTTTGACCTACAAGATCAAGTTCCTCTAACTTATCCCGCTTCTCCAATCCATTCGCATAGATATTTAGTTTTTGAACAAGCATATCTCTAGCGCATCTTGATTGAGATTCATTAAGTGAACTTGAGTGTAGTATCTTTTCCAGTGACCTTATGCGATATTTCTCTATCCCATCATCTACCTTCGAAAGTTGATCGGAGTGACCACCATGTTTAATGATCATTGGTAGGTCCAAAAAAAGCACTGGTAACTTGGATGTGATGCGAAGCCATAGATCATAGTCTTCGCACACCCTTAGTGATTCATCAAAAAGACCGATTTCATCAAAGACATCTTTTTTCATCATCACGGAAGAGGGGGAGATCCTACATATATCAAGACATTTCTCAAATATGTTACCCCCATGTTTTTGATGCTTCTTCATTTGATTTACACGGACGCCATTTCTTATCCATGTCTCATTGGTATGACAAAACCATGCCTCTGGGTTATCAATGATCAATTGTTCCTGCTGCTCTAGTTTTTTAGGCATCCATTCGTCATCTGAGTCCAAGAATGCGATCCATGAACCTTGTGAACTTTCAATGCCTCTATTTCTTGCAGAACTGACCCCAGAATTATTCTGATGAATATATTTTACAGATGGATAACATTCTAGCAGCCACTCTTGTGTACCATCCGTCGAACCATCATCAACAACAATGATCTCAAGAGGCTTTAGTGTTTGACTCTCTACAGAATCAAGCGCTCTTTTTAAAACATGTTTCCTATTGAATGTAGGTATGACAACAGAGATCTTCAAAAGATGAAACGACCCACTTATTTAAATGACTGATCTCTATATATTTCTGATGGTTCATCATTTGGATCAAGGGGAATCATCATGAATTGATATGAATATTCCTTTGGCTCTATCTGGTATTTATCCATTGGCTGCGCTCCCCAACTATCTTCACCACCAACACCCATTTGTAAGTGGTCAATGTCAAGGTGAATAATCTCATTCTCTTTGAGGTCGATGGTGTGCATCCCCTTTTTGTCTCCTCTCGCTTTTATCGAGCCATCTGGACCTTTCATGAAACCATCATCATAATCCTCTGGAACAAAATGGCTGGCATTAAGTGACATAAAGCCTGTTAGCATTAATCCATCACCCGCTTCGTTCCTTAGAGTTGCCCACCTTACATCGGTCTTATTTCCATTCTCTTGAGGTCTGACATATGGATGGTATTGTTCGGATACCTTTCCAGAAAAAATATCGACCCTAGTGCTTGCCTTACGATCCCAGTAACTCTCATGTGGACCATTACCAAACCACATTAGATCATCAAATTCTTTTGGGATCACCATTCTCATTCCAATCTTTGGTAGATTGGGCAGATCCTTTTGACCAGGATAAAATTGATGTGTGACCAGTATCCTCCCGTCTCCATAGATATTATAACTGATCTCACCCAAAGAAATTAGGTCTGGATATTGGATCGAAGCACGAATACCCATGAAAGAACTATTTCTTGTGACCCTGAGACCAGAGATCTCATAATTATCAGATGCCTTCTTCCAAATAGCCGCTCTCTCGATCAAGTTATTGCCATAGTCATTATCAGTAGGTATCCGCCAAAAATTGGGAACGGGACCGTGCATGATCCGATCTTTGCCATTCACCATCCATGATTCAATGGTTCCATTCTTTTTTGAGAAGACAACCTCAAAATCCTTGCCCCTTACTTTGACCTTATCCTTGGTGTCAATGACCTCATCAAGTGGAGGAAAATCTGAGATGATCGATGAGCCATGGTCCTTGGATGAATTCATTATTGTCTCATAATTCACTAATGGTAATTGCTCCCATGCCATGAGGTGGCCTGCTTTCAATAATCCTCTTTTACTTTTCAGTCTAAACTCGATCTCCAAAAAATATTCTTTCATTGGTGCCATTGTGAATTCTCTTACTGGAACCTTAACATGGCGACTTTCTTGTGGTAATATGGAAAGGTCCTCGAATGTCCCAGATTGAAACGTTTTTCCATCCGATCTCAATTTCCATGTGATCAAATATCCATCTGAATCAGTAAAAAAATTCTCGTTTGTTACCTTAACAAGAAAATCATTCATGCCAACAGGCTCTACCAAAAAGTTTTGATAGGCCTTTCGCATCTCATGCAAATGTGGATTGGGTCTGCGGTCAGGTTGTACAAGACCATTGATCAAAAAATTACCATCACTAGGTGTACCCGGCGGGCCATAGTCTCCCCCATATGCAAAATATTTCTCACCACTTTCTGATGTTTTTTCCATGCCTTGGTCTACCCAGTCCCAGATGCAACCTCCTTGTAGTTGAGGTTCCTTTCGAATAAGATCCCAATAATCGATCATGCCACCAAGGCTGTTGCCCATGGCATGCATGTATTCACACATTATAAGGGGCTTTGCATGCGTGTCTTTGGCCCATTTTTTCAACCAATTTACACCGGGATACATTGGTGAATAGACGTCGACATGGTCTCTGTCTCCGGCCCTCTCATAATGTACAGGCCTTGATGGATCACGCTTACGGATCCATTCTGAGCATAAAACAAAATTCACACCATCCCCACCTTCATTGCCCATGGACCACATGATGATGGATGGATGATTCTTATCTCGCTCTACCATTCTTTGGACCCTAGTAAGATGTGCAATCTCCCAATCTGGATCATTACCAAGGGTCCTATCAGGGTGATAACCCATTCCGTGGCTCTCAATATTTGCCTCATCAATGACATAGAGACCATACCTATCACAAAGGTCATACCAGTAAGGATCTGTGGGATAGTGGCTTGTACGTACTGTGTTGATGTTATACTCTTTCATTAACTGGATGTCTTTTTCCATCAGATCTTTACTCATGACATGTCCTGACAAGGGATCATGCTCATGGCGATTGACTCCCTTGATCAAAATGGGCTGCCCATTGACAAGCAGTTGTCCATTCTTGACCTCAATGGTACGAAAGCCTATCTGCTCACTTGCGCTTGTGATCAAACGCATTCCTTTCTTTATGGTGACTAGGAGTTGATAGAGACTTGGGTGCTCTGCGGTCCATGGGTCAACATTCAAGATCGACCCCTTTACCTCATGCTTGGTTTGAGAACTTGATGGCAAAGTAACGTTCTCATTTTCAAATAAGACACGCTTGCCTTTTGGGTCAAATAGTTCAACCAATAATGAAATTTCCTCTTGTACCTTCTTGCTGTTATCAATATCCAATTCAAGATGGAGTTCTCCATTCTCAAGTGACTCGCTTAGTGGTGTCTTGGCCCAGAGATCTCCGATCCTTATCTTTGGCTCTGCACGTAAAGATACGTCTCGCTCAATGCCACTGATACGCCAAAAATCCTGGCACTCCAAATAAGTCCCATCTGACCAACGATACACCTCTAAGGCCACCAGATTTTTTCCAGGACGGACATAATCTGTAATGTCAAACTCTGCAGGAAGTTTACTACCTTGGCTATATCCAACCTTTTGACCATTGATCCAGATAAAAAAAGCAGATTTGACCGCGCCAAAATGAATGATGATCTCTCGATCCTCCCAGTTAGAAGGGATCATGAATTGTTTGCGATAAGATCCAACAGGGTTATATCCCTCAGGTATGTAGGGTGGGTCAGGGTCATAAGAAAATTCGTATGGGTGATTAAGATAGATCGGTACACCATAGCCGTTGAACTCCCAATTAGAAGGTACCTCTATCTCGCTCCATTGACGATCATCAAAATCCAATGAATGAAAATCCACAGGTCTATCTGATGGGTCTCTGACCCAATTGAATTTCCAAGGACCATTCAGAGATTGGAAATATCTGGAGCGTGATGGTTCATCCGACCTGGCCAATTGCTTTGATTCGAAGTTGAACAGGGTCGATCTGGCAGGCATCTTGTTGATCTCAACGATCTTTGGATCTTGTATCTCAATGGGGATATTCTCTGAATAGACCATGCCTAAGTATAAACTGAACTGGATAACTCTAGTAACAAGACATCTCATCATTTTTTCAAAATAATTTATTAGGATATCTATCCTGCTCCATGAGTTCTTGTATCTTTTGGATCACATATGGCTTGTCTTCCCTATAAGTCACACCAAACCAACTCGATCCAGTCCTCAAGACCTTTACATCTTTTACATTGGTCTGTATCAAAGCATTGACCACAGAAGGTATCAGGTACTCACTTTTCATCTCGCTCCCCTCTCTTTGAAGAAATTCCTCAAACATGGAACTTAAATGACCAAAAAGATCTGGAGTAAATCCCCAAACATTCATGGATACAGGTTCCATGCCATTCAATTCAATATCCCGATCAGAAGATACACTACCATCATCATTCCATCTTAACTCGCCGGTCTCAACAACCGTATCTAATAGATCGCCATCGACTGTACACAGTCCACGGGTCACACCCCCAAAATCAGACAGGGTCTTTCCCAACTCAAATGCAACCATGGAAAAGGAATCACCACCATTTTGGTAGTAATTTGAAACGATCTCATAGGATTCAAGGCCATAGAAGTCATCACCATTTATTGCAACAAATGGTTCATTGATCATCTCGGCTGCGGTCAAGATGGCGTGCCCCGTGCCCCAAGGCTTTTGACGACCTTTAGGACACTTGAAACCACTTGGCAGATCATTCAATTCCTGAAATGCAAACTCTACCTTGATGCTACCCTCATATTTATCCGTGATCTGTGATCTGAACTCATTTTCAAAATCTCTTCTGATAATAAAAACAACCTTATTGAACCCTGCCCGAATGGCATCATAAACGGAATAATCAATGATCGTTTCTCCGTTTGGTCCCACTGGGTCTAATTGTTTCAGTCCGCCATAACGTGATCCCATCCCTGCTGCCATGATCAAAAGTGTAATGTCTTGCATCTCGATCTTTCCTGTAATTATCCTATGAAGTTAATACTTTGGTTCCTTCATCTGCATTTATCAAATATGCTTTTCCACCAACCGCTTCGATCGCATCTACAACAGCATCTGGATTATTTGGTGCATAGGCAAACATGCATCCTCCACCTCCAGACCCATTGATCTTGCACCCTAATGCACCTGCATTCATTGCTGCATCGATCATTCTCTCTATCTTGTCAGTACTGACATACAAGTGATCTCGGAGTATCACATGATGTTGGTTTAATAATGCACCAACACGTTCATGGTCCATGTCGCTACCAAGTAACTCAGCCTTTGCGTCCCTTAACAGGTCTCTATTATCCAGGGTGCTTTTAAATAATATTCTCTCCTGATCATTTAAGTTCGATAGGTCTAGATCATGGCCACAAGAGTGAAGATCAAATCCTGGATTGAAAGGTCTTATCTTATTCAAGACATCGATCCTCATGTCTCTGCAATGTGCTAATATGCTTAGGGTATCTTTCTGGTCTCCAGAGTCACCCAGAACAAAACTTCCAAGGGGCGAACTCAATGGTTCAACAGATGTCAACGGTTCAGATTCGACATAGACCATTTGTCCGATCGCAGTTGCATATTGATCCATCATCCCGCCTGGCTCTTGAAACTCTGACACCTCCGCTGCATATGCAAGTTCACCGATCTTTTCATTTGTCCATGTCAAAGGTTCATCGCACATCTGAGATAAAAAATTGATCCAACTTACAACGATCGCAGAGGAACTACTAGTCCCTGCCTTTATCGGTATCTCGCTCCTTATTTCACATTCAAAGCCATGGCTGAACCGGAGTCCCTCTCTCTTACAAATATTGATGCCACTCTTGAAATAATCTCTTTGCCTTTGATAGGCAGTATCACTGATCAAGAATCGTTCAGTCTCACCGATGTCTGGTTTATGAATGATGACCTCCTGATCGGTTCTCTTTTCGCCAACCATGTTGGCTCTTAGTGAGATCGCCATCGCGATCACAGGAAGTCCTAGGTAATCCTGATGCTCACCAAATAAGCATATCCTTCCTGGGGTGCTTATTTCCAAATTTTTACCAGTGCCATTGAACTCATGATGCTAAGAGAGCAAATGAAGATCCCAGGATAGACATGACCATAGATCAATTGTCCTACACCCAAAAGAATTGAGTAGACGGAAAAAGAACCCAATAACATCATCAAAATTCCCTTTGGCACTGGCCATGGTTCAGTTGAAACATCATTTGAAAATTGTCTCCAACCTGGACCCCCTGGGTTTACTTTTCTCACAAAGTTTCTAAGGGTATCCTCTGCCTCTGGCGGGCTGAGGTAGGCGGTCAAGACCCAGACAACTGTGGTGATCAAGGTACCACATACGATCTTTAGCCAGCCCTCCATCTCCAAACCTGAAAAATTTAAATATCCTGCAACGATCAAGGAACTTACCATGGCAACGATCTCAGTCAGAGCATTGATACGCCACCAAAACCAACGAAGTATGTATATCAAACCCGTTCCAGCACCGATCATGAGCAAAAGTTCAAATGCCTGTCCTGCATTTGTCAAAACAAGACCAAGACCTGCACCGAGGATGATCGACAAGATCGTAAAGACCCTACCCACCATGACCAACTCCCTCTCTGAGGCACTGGGCTTAAAGAATCGATGGTAAAGATCATTCACAAGATAACTTGCACCAAGGTTCAATTGCGTTGACATCGTACTCATGAATGCAGCTATCAATGATGCCGACACCAATCCAAGTAACCCGGATGGTAATAGTGTTAGCATCGCAGGATAGGCAACATCGTGACCCAGTTTGTCTGAAGGTAGGAGCGGAAATGCTTTTTGGATGTCTGATAGTTCTGGAAAGATGACCAATGAAGCCAGAGCGATCAATATCCATGGCCAAGGTCTGATCGCATAGTGCGCAATGTTGAACAATAGTGTCGCACCAACAGCATTCGACTCATCTTTGGCAGAGAACATTCTCTGTGCGATATACCCCCCACCACCTGGCTCAGCACCAGGATAATAACTTGCCCACCATTGTACAGCCAGAGGAACCAAGAGCACAGGGACCCAGACATTTGGGTCTGAAAGATCTGGAATAAGAGGGAGTTTGTCAATAACATTGGAATGAGCGATCAGATTTGAAAGTCCGCCTATCTCTGGAAGACCCAAGATGTACATGGTCGCCCATATGGAACCGATCATGGCAAGAGTGAATTGCAAGAAATCCGTCATGATCACTGCCTTCAAGCCACCTAACATCGAATAGACTAGAGTGATCGAACAGGCCACAGTGAGTGTGACCCAGCCAGGAAGTCCTAGAACTATCTCGCCAAATTTGATTGCGGCCAGACTCACAGCTCCCATGACAAGAATGTTGAAAACAAGCCCAAGATACAGGGCCCTAAATCCTCTTAGAAATGCAGCGGGCCTTCCCCCATATCTCAATTCGTAAAACTCAATGTCTGTAAGCACACCTGAACGATGCCAGAGCCTCGCATAAACAAATACGGTCAGCATGCCCGTCAAGAGGAATGCCCACCATGCCCAATTTCCTGAAACTCCATCGCGGCGAACGAGATCAGTGACCAGATTAGGAGTATCTGTTGAGAAGGTGGTTGCGACCATGCTGATGCCCAATAACCACCACGGCATGTTCCTTCCAGCAAGAAAGAATGATCTTCTGTCGCTTCCTGCATTTTTTGATGCCCAGATTCCCATGGCCAAGGTGAGTGAAAAATAGGCCCCAACAATGTACCAGTCCAACGTAGATAATATCATTGATCTATGCTCGATCGTTCAAACCAAATATGGGTGGATTATTCTTCCACTTTCCGCGAGTAAAATCAGGGACCCTCACAGCAGCGCTTCCCAAACGGATCGATCTCTCACTCAGTGGAGATATGACACTCATGCTGGCAGCGTCATAGACATCCAAGACCGGTTCTGCTCCCTTCAATGACTCAATGAAGGCTCGTAAAATAAAAAAGTCCATTCCTCCATGTCCCGACCCTGCGGCCTGATCTTGGAACCGTTTCCACAGAGGATGATCATGCTCCTTGAGGTATGGATCTTCATCCTCCCACCGGTGCTCATCCTTGCTCAATCCCTCTATATAGAGTGAACGCGCATCCTTCTGCCATATCCCAAGCGTACCCTGGACCCTAAAATTAAGTGAGTATGGTCTTGGATTATTTGTATCGTGGCTTAGCATGATGGTCTGGCCTTGGTCACATTTTATGACAGTGGTCACAATGTCTCCGCATTTGAAATCCACAGATGCATTTGGATGATCAGCGCCCCCATGGTCCACAATATATTTATGTAGGCCTCTGGCCTGTGTTGCTGTCGATGTCAGGTGGACCATTCGGTTACCACGATTAATGTCTAGCATGGGACTAACCGGTCCAATGCCATGGGTTGGATATAGGTCTCCATTGCGATCAATGGAATGCTGTGTCCTCCATTTCGCCTCTGAATATCCCTTTTCACCATACTCGACGCCTCCTCCATATGGATTGATCCCATCATTGAATTTTACATGCCTAAGATCATGCTGATAGCCTCCTTGGCAATGAAGCAACTCACCAAACATGTTCTGTCTGACCATGTTCAGAACGGCCATGACATCACGGCGGTAGCAGACATTTTCCATGATCATGCATAATTTGCCTGTTCTCTCAGATACATTCACAAGGTCCCAGCATTCATCCACTGTAAGGGCCGCTGGTACCTCTGTCCCGACATGCATACCCGCCTTCATTGCGGCAATGGCCATGGGGTGATGCCACTCCCAAGGTGTCGCAATATAGACACCATCGAGATCTTCATTCTTGACCAAGTTTCTAAAATCCTCTTCATTTTTCTTGTAGACCTTAGGCTCTGGCTTTCCGCCATCCTTCAAGATCTTCAATGCGGATCCGATCATCCCATCATCGATGTCACATATCGCTGGGATCTCCACCTCCGGATATTTGGCTGCAAGCCATAGCATCCACTGGCCTCTTAGACCGGTACCAATGAATCCTAACTTTACCCTTGTCTTCATCCGAGATGAAAAGAGTGCTTGAGGCATCATGGCTGCCGCTCCCCCCGCCACAGCGGTCGTCCTCATGAATTCTCTTCGGCTAATTTTCTTTGCCATGCTCTACTCCTATTTTTTTACAGATCATTTGTTCTAAAAAGTTTGAAGGAGGGAATGGATCTCCAGTCAAAGCCAGGGCCTCTCCATTTTACATCAAGAGATTCTTGACCCCCTCTTTCAAAATAAAGTACCTTGATCACATGTAGACCAGCCCGCAAGGGGATCTCTCCTGCGACCGTCTCCCTACCATGTAGACCATCATTATCAACAATTGGGAGTCCATCGATCGATAGCTTTGACCCATCATCTGATGTGGTTTGGAATTCATAGGTTCCATCCTCCTCGATCTTCAAGTACCCTTTAAAAGAATGGCCAAAATCACTCTCTCTACTCTCATCGATCGAAAAATCAAAGGACACGGTCTGTTCAATGGGTTGGCCCATGATCATCTGATCACAGTTCTCCCACTTACCCAAAAAGGTTTCTTTCATTAGTCCATTCTTTGCTTTCAATATCTCTATGGGCACTGTCACCATGCGACTGGACTGCCTACCCTCGGCATATGACTGGAAGTTCAACATGAGAGGCCGATCAACTCTGAATGACCCTTTGTAATCAACAAAGTTGACCAGATCATCAACATTATCGCCAAAAGCATATCGTATTTGAGCAGATTCGACCTTTGAAGACATGGTGACATCTGCATTATCGTTGTTCATCACGATCTCCACCTCGGGATCATCGAGGTATGGCAGCACCGGTATCTTCAATACATGTACCGGTGGGTCACCAAGGAGAGAGTGGATCTTTTTTGGGATCTCAATGACAAGATCATCACGAACGTTCCGCCAGTTCAATCTCTTGTTCTTTCCAAGATGGACGATCTGGCCATTGCCAGCACCACTTATCCCCCTAATGACAAACTTCCCTGATTGGATCTTTTCAATGAAGGCAAAAAGATGCTTGCGATCCTTGGACAGAGTGAACTTTACCTTTCCAGATGAGATCTTCCTGTTGACCGTGGTACCATATATGGCCTCTCCATTTTTTTCTAGCCATGCGCCCATGTCCATTAAGCGATTGACCATGAGCTCTGGGATCGTACCATCGGACCTAGGACCAATGTTCAGAAGTAGATTACCACCTCTGCTGACAATGTCGACGAGCAAACGTATCAATTCTTCAGATGTGCTGTAGTCCTCTGGATCCTCATTTCTGTTAAACCCAAAGGACCGTCCAATTCCACGGCACTCCTCCCATCCACGGTGGATGAAATCCTCATCGATATGGTTGGAAGAGGGGTCATATTCGGTAGAGTAATATCCACCATGCTTGAATCTTGTCTCTCCACCCCAGCGGTCATTCACAACCACATCCTCAGGCGCATTGGACTCATTGTACAACCAGGCCAAGAACTCCTCACTCTTCCATTCCTCGCTCCCTCTATCCCATTCCCCATCAGAGAAGATGATCTCTGGTGCATAGCGCTGTACCACATCCTTGAACTGAGGGATCATGTATTCGTCCACATATTTTGATGTATTGTCTGGGTAATCTGGATGGTCCCATTCATAAAGCGAATAATAAAGACCTGACCTGAGACCTACTTTCTTGACCGATCTATTCAGATCTCCTAGAAGGTCCCTACCTGCTGCACCACTTACAGAATTATATCCCTTACTTTCTTTACTTGGCCACAGACAAAATCCATCATGGTGTTTTGAGGTCAAGACCACATATCTTGCACCTGAGCGCTTGAATAAACTAGCCCACTGATCTGGATCATAATCATTGGCCTTGAACAGATCGATGAAGCCTCTATAGGGGAAATCCTTTCCATAATTTTCCTCATGATATCTCAAGCGAGCAGTATCGCCAGAGTTCAGACCATTCAGATACCATTCCGCATAGGCATCCTTGGGACCCCATGCCGGTACTGAATAAAGACCCCAGTGAATGAAGATCCCAAATTTCGCATCCTTGAACCACTGTGGGGTTGGACGAGAATCTAGAGAATTCCAGCTGGGCTCATAATCTTTACCATTCAACATCACGGAAAAAACAATTGTTATTACAATGCTACGTATCATTGTTTTATTGGTGTTGAATTTGGTGTATATGACTTATAAGATTCTATAGATGTGAATATTTTTTAGAATTCCAAAAAGGAGCCAGGAACGACCATCGGCCTTAGACCTATGTTGAGACCGTAAAAAGGGGGAAGACTGCCCTTTGTAATGGAAGAATTATTATCCGTAAGGTCAACTGAATGAGTCGAGACGACAGACCCAACAACGCTAGAACTGTTCCCCAAAGAGAACGAGGATCCATGATTCAATATTGCTCCTTTAACCGTGGTCGAAGATAAGGTACAAGAGGACCCTGCGTCCTTTGCAATAATGAGTCCATTTACCGTTGATTGATCAATGGATATTGTCCCCTTAGAATACATTATGGCTGGCTTCCTGATGCTACGACCGATCGTTGAAGAGGCAATGGTAAGGTTCCCGTTGCAGATCAGATTGACATTTTTCTTGATCAACGAATTTGAGTTGATCGTTAGACTCCCATCTACAACAATGGATCCTGGACCATTTACGGTCACGTTTGATAATGAAAGGTCGCTATTGACAAGAAGTCGATTGTCATCGTATCCAGATAAATTTATGGTAGTGGATGCATAGGATGTTCCTAGCATGTCCGCTAGATCGGGGCCCGATGTCCACGTTCCATATGTAATGCTTCCATGGTTATACGTAGGCCCTTTTAGATCAGTAGCCGTTGTACCTGAATTCTCTTGAAAATCATAGTAAAGAACAAGACCATCAGCATCATTCAGATCCAATGTCTTGTCCTTTGTATCGTTGATCTGGGCAGCCGTTCGTTCCACGTTCCATATCCTGAATTCATCGATCTTACCATAAAAAGGCTCTCCACCACCACCATTGTTTCCATCATGGAACTTTGTACCACCATTCCTACCGACCTTTATGTTCCCACTATGTTGCCATAGTTGAGATCCTGCTCTCTGACCTTTCAGGTCTCCATCAACATACATTTTAAATGCATCTGCCCCATCATTTGTATCCACCTGGTTATCACCATTCAATGTAACAGCAACATGATGCCAAGTATTATCTTGAACCCCATTCCAGGTTACCCAGGCACCACTCCAACCACTTTCTCCATTAGGTACATTCCACCCTCCACCATACAATACACCATTATTATGGATATAGATATTTATGCCTCTTGTACCACCCCCTTCCTCATAGATGGTCTGTTTATGATTACGAGTCTTATCAGATACCCTGAACCAGACCTCAATGGTTCTTTGTCCATGGGTACCATAATTAATATCATGACTATTGCCTATATTGACCCGTGCTGAACTATTGTTGAAGTTTATTGCACGATTCACATAGGGGCCGGAAGCAGAAGCGGAAGCGGTAAGCAGATCTTCATATGCAGTAGAGACCAATTCAGGAAATGACGGTGGAGATGTGAGTTGGACCCCACCAGATCCCGTACTATTATATTTTATGCCTGATGAGACAACATCCGTATTGATGTTTCCATTATGATAAATGTCGCCTGAGATGTTGCCCAAATTCTCAGCAAAGACCTGTCCACCCTGGTTCTGCCCGTAATAAGAAAAACAAAATGCCTCTGGCATGGACGACATGATCAGCCTGATGTTTCTTTCAACATCATCGATGGTCGCCATGCTCTTGATGGTAAGGTAATTGGCATAGGGGAGATCTCCTCCGCCCTCATCATGTGATGTATCAGTTGATACAGCATAATTTCCATTATTCAATGAGCCAGAGACCTGGGATATGTTTCGATTTGATCCGTATGAATGAATCCAGTGGTCCATTCCGGTCAGAGCAAGATTCCGTGCCTTGATATCTAGCATGTGATAGCCACCGGTCCGGGACTCCGTGACAGAAAACCGGGCCAGATAGAATGCAAATATGCTCAATAAAATGAAAACCCCCATGGTCGTGGCCATGAGGATCATCCCCGACTCTGAGCCTAACTTGGATCTGCCTTTGATCCTCATTGATGATAACTCATTTTTTGCCCAAATCTGAAATTTTGGGGGAACACAAATGAAGAAAGAGAAAGAACGTCCGTGTCTTTGACAAAGGTCAGTTCCAATTTTGACAGACGGACCATTTTGGCCTGTGCCTCACTCAATGGATTTGAAGAGAGGGAGATGACATCGAAATTGTCATCATAGAATTTGAATCCACCAGACTGTGAAGATCCCAAAGAATTTGATAATAGATTATAATCCCCTGTGCCACCGAACCTATAATTGAAACGGTCAGGTGATACAATTTGAAATTCTTTCTTTTCACCTTTTCCATTCTCCAGATAGAGATAATTCTGACCAGATGAGGTGAATACAGTTGGTGAGGCTTGACCATGGGTATCTCTCATGGCCCTCCAGAAAGCAGATCTCGCCTCACTCACGAATCCCTGCCTATTCGTCTCACTAACAAATATCTCCGATCCCTGAGAGAGCATGATCACCGATATGGAACCGATCAGACCCACCGCGATGATCACAACAAGGATCTCCACCATGGTAAATCCCTTACTTGAACGAGATAACATTTTACAGCCCTGCCCCAATGATCATGACGTCTGTCATGTCTGATATTGTCTCATGCGATACGGTCACGGTCACTCTTTTGAAATCTGTCTGCTGGTTAGGGTCTGGTACATTGAATCCTGAGCCTACGTCTGCGTAGGTCACAGAGACAGAGATACCGAACCCCGGGTGATCACTTACCTCATTCTCCGAATATTGATGGAAGTCATCAATATCATCGAAGTCACTCAGGTTGGTCTCATTTCCATCTTTGCCGAGGCTATTTGGTGTGGTCCATGTCGGTCCAGAACCCTCATCAAACTTGCGCGCTCGTATCTGGTTCTGGATGCTATTCATTATGACACTTTGCACGGTCCTCAATTCTGATCTTGCTCTCACGGTCTTTCCTGTATTCAGTGCCTGGAGAAAGGTCAAGAAAGATAGAGAGAGAATGATCATGACGATGATGACCTCTACGAATGTGAAACCATTGATCTTTTTATCATGCATGTGTTTCATCAATCAACGGTCCATTTGCCAGTAACTGGCTCTATGTATATGGTCCTTTCATTTACCTTGATCTGACCTCCGGACACCGGATCACCAAAAGGCAAGAATTGAAGATCCTCTGAATTGTTCAAAAAGGAGGCTGATACTAGGTTCACATCCCTCATGTTCGAATTATCCAAGGAGATGACCCCCTGA
Organism: uncultured bacterium; assembly: GCA_964478995.1. Lineage (GTDB taxonomy): Bacteria > Fidelibacterota > Marinisomatia > Marinisomatales > UBA1611 > NZWG01. Next base: position 3,877 of record CAYZJY010000005.1, on the reverse strand, counting down.
TCGCTATTGGGAAAATCACTTATTGCTTCTTTGTCTTGGCCCACTCCACTGTAGATGGCATAGCTCTCATCATCTGGTGAATATTCGATCGTTATGGTCTCATGTTTGCCAAATGCCATGGATCTCGCTAGATCAATGTCGCTGGTGATCTGGTCGATCGCTATCTGTTCTCGTATCGTCGAAAGACCTGATCTGGTCCGGGTCATTGCAACGGTCGCAAAAATACCCAGGATCACGATCGTCAGGATCAATTCCATCATGGAGAATCCTGAAAAATTAGTGGTAGTGATATGTCTTTTGATCTTAGCCATGGTCAAAATGTGATTTCGACCAGAAGAATACGGTTTTATATAGAGTAAGTAAAGGATTTTCCGTGAGACGGACTATCCTCATCAATGTCTTCTAATTTTATGTAACGCATCACTTCACCCGTGACCTGGATCGTATCCCGCCAGGTCTCATACTTGAAGGGTTTATTATTGGAATTCCTTGGCACTTTAAATGTCGAGAATAGATGCTTAGGCGCCCTTGGCGATAAAGTAGAATCCATGGGAGTACTGGCCCATTCATCATCCATCAGACCATTCTCGTTCGTAGGCGCAGGTGGAAAGTGTGCAATCCTGCCACTTGTTTGATGCATCTCGTAAAAATAGTGAAAGAATTGTTCCCGGATGGTATGCATGTTGGCAATATTCCGCTCTCCCTGCATTCTCTCTCCAACACCATTGTATGCAGGAACCGCAAAACTCATGAGGATACCCATGAGTGCAATGGTGACCACCAGTTCCATCATGGTGAATCCCGCTGCACTTCCATCTTTTTTAATTTGTGTGTATTTCATTATTAATTGATTATGAATTTCGTTCCGAATTTAAAAAGGCTCCGGGAATTGCCGGAGCCTTTTTAAGTATATTAGTTAGATCTTTATCTAATTAATTCAGATTGGATCCTTAGTCACCGGCTCCGTCTTGTCTAGCACCTAGTGAACCTGGAACATCTGAGTTACCACCTGAGTTAGTACCTTTATCGTAGTCCCAATGAACTAGAGTACCATCGCCACGCATGTGTGTGATGTTTGCTGTACTTGTAGTAAAACGCCATTGACCATCATCCGCTGCATTCGCATTGTCATTTGTCCAACCCGCTGGTTTTGTTTCTAATGCATCCCATGGGTTAGTTGGCCAGCTACGACGACCGTTTTCCATTAGTTTTTCAGTTTCGTATGTTGCTAAACCCGCCTTGATTGAATTAATTACTGCGTCTTCAGCTGCTTCTTCTGCCTTTTGAACAGAGGTCATGTAGCGTGGTATCGCTACTGCTGCCAAGATCCCTAGTATGATCGTGACCATGATTAATTCGATTAGTGTGAATCCTTTGTTTGTGTTCTTCATTTTTAACTCCTTAGTTTTTATGCTTTGGTTTGTGGTTTGTGGTGTGCTCATTTGGTTTGGTTATTGTTTATGGTTGTAATTTTTTCCAGAAAGATGATGGAGATTCAAGGTCAGCCACGAAGATGATCGGAGCTATTGACTGTGTACCAGAACCTGCTCCAGCGATCACCGTATATATATAGTGACCATCCTGGAAAGGACTCTTGATCGCCTCGCCACCGAACCCGTCAAGGAATTCTTCAGCGCCACGGCCTTCTGTTATCTCATTTTGGGAATAATAGTTTGAAGTTGGATCTTCTACAGTACTGATGGCTGCGGCCTGTCCTTGTGTAACCTCAGGGACCAGTGCATCTGGATTGTTTGTTCCAAAGCAAGAGGCCCATTTAGGAGCGTCCGCAGTATTATCAAATCCTGTAAAGGTTGGTTGTGTCGTGATACTTCCGTCTTCACCAATGACACCTTGGACAGCAAGTTTCACATTATACTCTGCCTCCTGTTGGTCAGAGGTGTATGTGTATCCGCCATCTGTTGGTACCGCTTCATTGTATTTCCATTGGCCAGGAAAACGACCACGACCAGCTTTGGTCACCTGCGTGTTGTAGAAGTTGTTTGCAGATTTTAAGATCTTATCAATATCTGCAAGCGTTTTCTTTTCCTTAGCGCCTTCTCCCACACCAGAAAATTTTGGTGCGGCCGTTGTTGCTAACGTAGCCATCATCGCCGTTGTTACTGCGAACTCAGCGAGTGACTGCCCGTTAACCTTTTTAAAATGTCTGATTAGTGTTTTCATTGTTTTCCTCAGTATGTCTTTTAAATTTATCTATTATTAGCAATTTTTGTGCCAATCTCGTCTATTTTCTTGATATTTTCTTCTCTATTGATCATTTTTTTCTTTTTCTAGGGTTTTCTTCCTCGAGAAACCCTCTATCTGTTATTCTACTTATTTAATTTTTCCTCTGAACTCTTCTCTTAATTCTTTTGACTCGAACCGTTACAATATTGTCCATTTTCGTGACATCGTATCTTTCTGTTACACCCATGCTATGGCTGTAAAATAACGTGTATCTGGCTGGGATTTTCAATGTCAGCTATGTACAAGGTCGGTGATTCCGCTTTGGAACCGTGACCACTTCCCGCCACCACTTGATAGACAAAATGCCCATCCTGAAAGGGACTCCCAACAGGACCCCCTGGAAATAATTTGGCCCATTCGAGCCTGGCGGCGGTCTCGTTGGGTGGGCAGACATTGCACGGGAGCGTCTCATCCTCATCATCCCAGCGCATGACCGACTCAACCGGCTTTGGAAAGTCAGCATTACTCACGCCAAAGACCGATACCCAGTCATAACCATGGTTGGATTCGTAGGATGTATAATCCGCTGGATCGGTCAGGTTACCGCTGTAGTCATAGACATCTAGGATATCATCCAATATATCTTGATTGTTGGAGTGGCCTCCCACAGGAAGATTGTATTTGTCTTGACCTGGAAATCTTCCACGACCTTCCGTGATCGCGGTCTGTTGAAAGAAATTTGCAGCCTGTCTAGCCAGTTTGTCCAACTCGTTTCTAGATTTCTGCATCTTGGTATTCTCACCCATCTGGGAGAGTTTTGGTGCTGCCGTTGCAGCGAGAATGGCCATGAGACCTATGGTAACAGCAAATTCCATGAGCGAATTACCCTTGGAACCTTTTAAAATATTTATGGGGGTTTTTTTCATTCTTCTATGCGTTAACCGGTTATTGCTTATAGCCTAAATGTATACACAAATAATAGAGCAAAATTTATGCCATTACATGAAGATATCTAATGATGTTTTTTTTATCGAGAGAGAACCTATTTTTGAAGAACAATTGTGTTACGATCAAAGAGGAGAGGATGTATCAATATGATACAAAAAGAAAAGGCCCCGCGATTGGCGAGGCCTTAAAATCTAGATGGACCAGGTCCACCTGTGATCTAATTTCTTTTAAGCTTTCTACGGCTCAAGTACGTTGTTGAAATCAACAGCGTTTTCAATGTCCACTACATACAGTACTGGAGGGTAAACATCACTTCCAGTTCCGCCACCTGCTACTACTGTGTATGCATAGTGACCATCTTGGAATGTGCTGCCTAATTCTTCATCACCGAAAAGACCGCCCCATTCGCCAGCGTCTGATCGTATTGTGCCACCGTCTACATCGCCACCAAAGACTGATACCCAGTCATTAGAATGGGAATCATTATAATTCTGCCATCCGTCTGTATCGCCTAAACCAAGATCTCTCATGATATTAGCAGTATGTGCAGCTGAAGCAGCATGGGCAGTTGCTAGATCAGTTGAAGATCCACCGTGGTTATTATAGTCTCCACCACCAACAGCTACGTTGAACTTAGTTTGGTTAGGGAAACGTCCACGACCTTCTGTATCAGCAGTATCTTGGTAGAACTGTCCACCCTGCTTGATGATCTTATCAATTTCGTTACGTGACTTCTCAGCCTTTG
>CAYZJY010000004.1:0-46167 GCA_964478995.1 uncultured bacterium | reverse complement strand
CTTCTACATACCTGCTACCAATGACAAGGTCATTTGCATCTAAGTTTTCGATTAATTTAGGTATATCTTTGGGGTCATGTGATAGATCAGCATCCATCTGTACGATAGCATCAAAATCATTTTTTAATGCCCATTTAAATCCAAATAAATAAGCAGTTCCCAATCCTGCTTTTCCAGGCCGTTCCTCTAAATGTAGGTTTGGATAATTCTTCTGCAATTCCTTTACTTTTATTGATGTACCATCGGGAGAATTATCATCAATAATCAGTAGATGATAGTCTGTATTTTGTCCGAAAACTTGGTCTACCAGGATTTGAATATTTTTTCTTTCATTGTAGGTTGGAGATATAATTAAGGTTTTCATTCTATTCTAAAATACTTATTTCATCCAGACAGTCACTAATGGATGGTGGTATGACATCCAATATTTTAACTATTTTAGTGGTCATTAGTCCAGACTGTAGAGGCCTGGGTGCAGTTTGGCATAATTCCTTGGTCAAAATAGGTTTGATCAATTCTGAATTGAGTGAAAATCTTTCGGCTATCATTTTTGAAAAATCAAATCTACTTACATAATCTGCATCACCCCAATGGATAACGCCATTAAGGTCATTGGATATACATAAATTGATGACATCAGCCATTGATCGAGCCCAAGTAGGATTATTAATTTGATCTTCAACGACTTTTATTTCCTTATCCTCTTTTAATGATGATACCACCCAATTCAAAAAACTAGCATTTGATACTGTAGAATAATCATAAATCACGTTTCCTCTTATCACCAGATGGTTGGGATTATTATTCAATAAAATTCGCTCAGATGCCAATTTCGTTTTACCGTAGACTGAGATTGGACATGTTTGATCTTCTTCTTCATATGGGCCAGATTCACCATCAAATACATAGTCAGTCGAGAGATGAATGATCTTTCCATCAAAAGAATCACATATATGCTGCAACCCCGCAATATTAATTTCTTTAGCAAGTTCTGGGTATTGTTCACATACATCAACATTTGTCATTGCAGCAAGATTGATAATCAATTCAGGCTCAGTAGATTTAATAACCTCTTTAAGGTGTACTTTATTTTGTATATCTAGGAAAATACCTTTTTGCCCAATTGGAATCGAGCGACCTGTCCTTATTATTTCATAGTGACTAACTTTATCAAGAACTTTGCTTAAGGCAAAACCCAGTTGTCCAAATGCACCTGTAATTAAAATTCTCATTTATCTATGATATTTTAAAAGTTTTTATGATCATATCCATTTGTCTCATGAATATAGACTTATCATTACCTGGATGATGAATTAAATAATTCAAATGATAAGTCAAGTCATTAACTGAGTCATAGAAAAGGTACGATCGGAATGGCCCGCCTTTAGATTCTTTAAGATCTATTGTCTCCCATATTCCCTGCACTCTCCAAGCAAAATCATCACCGTAATTTGCCTTATCTAATTTGAACTTGTAATTATTTATTTGAATGGAACCATAGTTTTCTTTAGGCCATTTCCAAAAGTATTCACCAACCAACAATTCGTCTTTCGTCAGATTTCCTTTTGCCCAACCAATTCCAATCCACTGAAATGGCATTTCCTTACCAAGCCATACAAAATTTGAGTCTGGACGATTTTTTATTCTATCCCATCCCCATGGTATTTTGAGTGTCCAACCATACTCTGATTTCAATGAGTCTTCAAGTTTCTTATTTCTATCTTCTCCAAAAATGTATCTACTTTGACGATCGATGAATTGGTCATGGAAGTATTTCCTGAATTGATTCTTTTTCCCATCAATATTCATCATCAGATGTTCTTTTGACGCAGCATTAATGATCATGAATAATTGTTTTTTCGCATGTACATCCTTTGCAAGAATTATGGGGTCACCATTTTCTGTAAGATCAAACTGATCTAAGGGAAGCAATCTCTTAACTAATTGATATCCAGAATTATTTTTATCTCGACTAATCGCCGCTATGATAACCTGAGATTGAGATTTTAATTCGTTATATGTCTCTGGTTCTGAGAATTTCAAATGGTAATATGGTTCAGGCTCTGGAGTAAAAAGAGTGTCAATAAATATGGATGATAAATATTCATTTACCATAGTTCGATCAATCTTAGAGCAAATCACGCGTATCTCATTGTCAGCACCTAAAGCTTCACGTTTATTCTCACAACCATTAACTATAATAATTAAGCAAAATAATATTTGTCTAAATTTCATCCACATTTGATCAATTTATTTTTCATAAACGAGAAACCCATTTTATATGTAGTTTTCCAGAATCCATGGAAAATCCAGATAGTCCATATTCAATATTGATAATGGAGTCCTTGGTTAATTGACTTATGCCAATACCATATCCGAACCAACGTCTATCGGAATAATTTAATCTATCAGAACCTATGTCCATGAAAGCAATAGTTTGCATTGATCTATTTGGTTTATACCCTATTTCCATTGTGGTCACTTGGAATTGTGTTGCCGAAAATTCCTGTTCTGCATACCCTCTTAGAGATGATGCACCACCAAACCAATAATACCTTGTCTTTGGCACACTAGATTTCCAATATGCAATACCCTTTCCATTCAGTTTAAGTTTGAAATGCATTCTTTTGCTGAAGGGGAAATACCTCTCTAAAATTATATTACAATTGATGAAACGCTTTTTATCTTCTAAACCACCATCGATCATAGTATTGATTCTTTTTCCAGATGTAGGCAATAATCTATGATTTGTATCATCCTTTTTTGAAATTAATGAAAAGGCTTTGTAACCTATATTCCCATAGCCATATACTCTTCCCTTTTCCGTTGCTCTTATGCTTCCAGAAACATAACCGATACCTAAACTATTTAATAAGGGTACAAAGGTATCTAAAATATATCTATTTTCCATGGAAGCATATAAACCATTAAATATTTCATGTCGGTATTTCATCCCTATTCCTGTATTCCAGCCAAAAGGATGAGGAAATGCAAAGCCTAATTTAATTACCTGTGAAAGAGAGTCTATGCGCTTCCAGTAAAAATTTATATTTTCTGCATTCATGAAAAAATTTTCCATGTGAAAATTTAACTCACCATTCAGATTCCAATTATTTTCTGTTTTATTCATCCCAAGTATTCCTGAAAAATTGCTTTCAAACGTAGGAATAAATGAAAAAGATGCTCCCAGTTTATTATTAATTAATCCTAGTTGATAATTAGGTTCATTATTAATAAAAAAATATCTTGATACAAGTTCCTTTCCAATAGCATTGAACTTCTTTCCAATTTTTGCATCCCTATAAGGGGAAAATATTTGATATAAGATATTTTCACGAATATCATTATTATGACCAATCAATAATGTATCAATAAACTTCATGCTATCAATTATTCTATAAGTTGAATTATCACCATCCAATGTGAATGATTCGAGTTCGAAAAATAAGGATAGTCTATCATCTTCATCTAGCTTAACAGTCAGGTCCTGTAAGATTGTGTCAGGATTTAATGATTCTATAACAATCAATTCATTTTGTGCCATCAAAATTGAGAAAATAAAATAAACGTAATTAAAAATACGCACGAACCTCTCCTTGAAATGAAATGAAATTACTATATCTGTTATCATCAATCGTATTCAATGACATTACTATCGAAATAGACCTGCTAATTGAATAGGTGAGTCTCGAATTGGTCCTGAGACTAATTCCAAGGGGAAAACCATTAAATGTCTCTGGAGGCAAATACATTAGATTATTTTCTTCAACGACTTTAACATAGTTGATCTCTGTCTGGAAACGACCTTTTTCATTAAGTAGTATTCTACTTGATAGATTCATGCCAATGGCATTTCCATTAAAATTATTTTCTTTCTGCACTCCATTTTCAGATCCTAGTAAAAAACCGAAGTCAAGATCGAATGAATAATTTAATCTCATCTGTATTTCTAGATCATTCCACCAACCATATGAATTACGATTTCTAAGAGCAGATACAGTCGATTCTACATTAATTGATCTAATCTCACTTTGATTTCGTATTGATAAGGTTTTTGATAATGGTTGGTTGAAATCAAATCCTATTTCATTGGAATAAAAAATATTATTACCTCGAGAATCCAATCCGTTGAAATTTTGTGAATCTTCTAACCAAATCATTAATCTTCTAAGGTTATTAAAATTTATTTCAAATCTATTGAAAATATTCGATTGTGATATAGAACTGTCGCTTATCTCTGGCTGAAAAATATGATTAAATCCAGAATTTTGGCCTTGGAATTCTTGTCTTGAATTGAACCTTATGACAGTATTGGATAGATTTATAAACTTTTCCATGTCTAATGTAATATTTTGTGACCCTCTAATAACTGTATTTGGGATTTTTTCACCACTCAAAACACTATAAGAAACAAATGACCCATTCGGATCAGAAATATACGTGTTAAATACGGGGTCATATCGATATTGGCCCATTCCCAACCCTACTGAGTCATATACAACTGTACGATTTTGAACAAGCGTTTGTTCTTTCCTTAGTTTTATACCCCATCGCAATGGGTTACTAAACTCATGTTTTATAATATCAATGTCAAACATTGAATAATCATAATCATTAGTATTATTGCCACCATTTTTCATACGCTTTTTGAAAATTATATTTTGATTGATCCCATTATTATTTCTTTTCTGGTATTTAATACTTCCAACCAAATCTCTTGTTTGAAATTTCTCATTAGAATTAATTATGCTCTCATCATTACGTAGATCAAACCCGATGGTAACTTTTCTATCTTCTTCATCAAGATCAAATCCAAACCCAATTTTGGAGAAATTACCCTTGGATGGGTCATTTTCATTTAAGTACGCTAAAAATGGTGATAAACTGCCAATATTAATTTGAAGATTTGCCTGGGATCTACTAAAAGTCTTAATTGAATTTTTTACAGTTAGATAATTAAAAAAAGATTGACCAAATCTTTTGTTTATCAATCTCTGCTCAAGATTGAGCCTTGTATTATTTTCACCATCATATCTTAGTTGAGCTATCTCCAAATAGGATTTACTTAAATTATCAATTACATAATCAGAGCGAGCGGAGATCTCATTAATTCCTCTGCTAATTGAGGAATCCAAATTCCATAGACGAGTATGCATAATTTCATTTTCCCGCCCTATGGGTTTGTAATTTGAATCCCTTTTCCAATTATGAATATTTAGATTCAACCTGCCTAGTCCTAAGCCCAGAGAATCTATGTTAATACCAAACTTATAGGAAGTTCCTCGAGTTAATGAGGTTGCATTCATTTTATTTTGATCAATAATAGAGCCTGATAGATCACCAATAATTTTAAAATGTTCATTCACCTTATAGTCATAATCAAAATAACCAAATTGATGGACTTTAGGTGCATGAATTATTCTGAAAGGACTATAGAGTTGAATCGTTTTTGTTCTGTCAGAATTTGGAATAAATGCATAATAGATCCTTCCTTGATCTGAAATTCTTCTTTCATATTCTCCATTTGCATCATATTGAAATACAACCTGATAACGAATTGAATCAGAACTCATTTTAGATGGGTCATATTCATAGATACCATTATTAATTACATAGTCTCCGTTCACATCTATAATGACTGTGGGCACAGTAATTGAACCACTTGAAACAGATGAAAGAGAATTGAAATAATCATCATCTAAATCATGTTCATTATATCGGTCATCTTCATTGTATAGACCTATATCAATTATGGAAGACTCACCTAGTTTCTTCTTTAGATTACCACCCATAAAGGTTTTCTGATATTGATAATCAGAATATTGATATTCAAAAGCAAGATCTGAATCAAAATTGATCATAATTTGCGGTGTAAAGGTTACTTCTGCAGTTGAATAATCAATAATGTAATCATAGTTTGTACCACGAATTAATTCCTTCCCATTAACCCAAATCTTTTCTGTACCTGCTAGTATTACTATATCTTGATTACCATCATTTCCCATTAATTGGTATGGGCCTTGATCCCCATCTCTTCCCTTTAACTCTAAGTATTTATAATCACCTTTTGATTTAGCATAAACAGCGGAGCCACTAAATTCTTTTGTTTTAAAGTTATTATTTAACCCAATGAGTTTTCTATTTATATTACGATGTTTATAATAAATATCACCAGCATCTAAATTTAAATTACTGTGCGATATCTTAATAAGGACATTATCCAAATCATCAAGTTCCCGAGTTGAACCTTCTGGCTGAATTGGGAAATCCTGGTCTGTTAATATGCCACTAATACTCACTTCATCAGATATCTTCCCATTTATCTGCATTTGAAGACCCCCTACAAAACTAGAACCACCCATTTGAGATAATTGTATTTGCCTGTATAAACTACCTGAAGAGAAGATATTCGATTTATTTTTTTCTAAATTTTTCACCTCCTTAATAGAATCCTTCTTACTGTATTTTAAATCAAGAATTGGAAGTTTCATCCATCTTGGTCCAATTGATAAAGGGAGTCTATTTTTCAAATAATCATACTTGATTACTATTGTTTGATCATCAAGATTATCTGCAAATATGACTTCCCCAATAATGGATTTAACTTCAATTGGTGATATCAAACCTTCTTGACCAATAACCTTTATTGATGATTCAATAATAAACTGATGATCTAGTTTTATAGCATTAGAATTTCTGAAATAAATCAATGTATCTGTTGCGCTCGAGATTTGAGCAAATGTTTTAAGCGAAATAGACAGAAGAAAGACGATTAATCTTTTTTCACTCAACATCTATAATCAATATATGGTCTTGTGCCAACACAACAATTGCTCTATTCATTGATTGGACATCAAGGATAGGTATGCTTGAAGCCGGAATCGCATACTGCTTGCTTGATTCAATCGACTCCATCTTTCCATCATTATTCAATACCAACCAATCATCTCTAAGGGAAATAATGTGCTTTGGACTTTTAATATTACAAGGGAATGACAGTTTTAATTTTCCATTTTGACTGAATATATGGATTATCCCTTCACAAGATAATAAGGCAAGGTCGCCATTCTCATTAGATGCCATATCAATAAAACAATTACTTGGAAGTCGTTCTTTCGATAGGTCTATGAATGGAATATAATTAATTCTCGATCTCTCAAAGGAATAGACCGCATTATATGTCTGGGAGTATAGATACATTATGCCCCAAGAATTAATTGTGACCATTTCAGGGTACAATCTTGGTTCAATCAAAGTTTTTTGGATAGAATTCAATCTATAATCAAGATGCAGGATCTCATTTTCTAATCGGTCCACTACTCGTATTCCCTCTGGTGCTATCCCCATCCAAATAATTTGGCCATAAACAGAGTTCTCTATTCCATCTCCCGTAGGAAGATTCAATTCGCCAGATAGATCGATCTCCAGTAATTGATTTTTCACTTCATCCAATAGTATAAAACGATTACCAATGGACCAATTAAACTTTGTTGGGTTAAGTTCTAATAAATCAATCTCTACAGGAAAAGGGCGATATTCTTTGATCTCAAGTTTTGAAGTTTGCCCTGAAACAAAATAAAGACAAAAATTTAATATTAATGAATATTTACGCAGTATCAGGCTCAACTGCAGAAATTGGGTTTACTAAAAAGTATGATCCAATACATACCATCAATAAAGATAAAACCTGTGCACCTGATAAAATATCAAATAGATACTTTTCATTTGTTCGTAAGAATTCAACAAAAAATCTCTCTAATCCAGCAAAAATGAGATATTGAAAAAATAAACTACCGGGAACCATGATCTTATCACGTTTTGACCATAGAAAATAAAATAATGCACCGCATATGAATGTCTCATATAGTTGAGTAGGATGTACTGTAATTAATCCTGGTGACTGATCTGAAATATCTATCCATGGAAATTGAGAAGTAAAAGTGCTAGTCGTTGTCGGAGGTAATCCTTCTGCAAATGACATTGCCCATGGAAGACTTGAAGGAATACCATAATCATCGCCAACAAGGAAACACCCGATACGCCCTATAGCATAACCCAATAATATCAAAGGAGCCAATTGGTCAGCAAACTTAAGCCAGGGTAACTTATTTTTATTCAATATTATGGTCACAGCAGACACTGCACCGATCAAGCCTCCCAAAAATACAAGACCAGATCCACTAAAGATCATTGACATTGGATTTTGAGATGCCAATATCTGGTCTAAATTTTCAATTACATGATATGCCTTTGCACCTATTATACCACCCAACGCTGACCAGAAAATAATATCAGATGCCAATTTATCATCAAACCCTTTTCGTTTAAGATCGTGGTCTAAAAAAAAGTAACAGGCATAAAACGCAATCACTAGCATCAAACCAAAGGAATAGATGGCAAAATGAAACTGAAATCCAAATAGGTCAATCTCTCCAAAATCATATATGATCGGATACACTAAACTCTCCTTATGCGTTTATTTTAATCAAATTGTTCAATAATCAATATCGAATCTGCAATCTTCAACGTAAAAACCATAGCACTAGTTCCACACCAAATTAATAATTCATTCTTCTATTGTTGTATCGTTATTTTTGTAATTACTATTAGATCATAAATGGAGTGAGCCCATGCTGTAATTCCAAATCCACGCAAGAAATATAGAACACCCAAAATAATACCTGCAAAAAAACGAATCATGAAAATATTAAATGAAAAATAGTCACCAAATTCACCAATAAAATGGAATGCAGAAAAAATTCCTGCGGCTAGAATCATTGCAATCCAATTTCTTAGTTTAATATTCCATTGAAAAATGAAAGCAAGGATACTTGAAATTCCAGTTATCAATATAACTCTAAATAGGAATTCCTCATAAATGCCTGCTCCGACCGCAAGGGTTACTTGTTGTATCATCATTGATCCACTCGGGCTCATTAAAAGGACATATACATTTGACATAAAATAATAAAGAGCAATCGACCACATAAAACTTTCTAACATCATTAAAAGTAAATGCTCACCAATTATTTCAATATCATTCCAATATTGTTTTTGGAACAGGTAAACAATTATAAAACCAATAAAAAAAACTCCTCCCATCCAATAAAAACCATTCATTCCAAGAGTTGAGAGTATTTGCCTCATAAGCGCATCAGCACCATTGCGCATTGAGATCATATCTTTTGATGAAGAAAGCAAGATACCTATTTCATATATAATAAAAAGTGGTACAGTAAATAGGAAACTGTAAAGGGGTGACCGAGTATTATTCCAATATCTATTGAGCCACATTAATCACTTTCAACTTGCAATACAGCCAGCAATGCTTCTTGGGGTATTTCTACCTTGCCTATCATTTTCATCCGCTTTTTTCCTTTTTTCTGCTTTTCCCATAGTTTTCTTTTTCGTGTAATATCTCCTCCATAACACTTTGCTGTCACATTTTTCTTCAAGGCCTTAACTGTTGTTCTTGCAATAATTCTATTATTTAATGCAGCTTGTATGGCTACCTCAAACATTTGCCTAGGAATGAGTTCCTTTAATTTGCTACATAGTGCAACACCTCTGTGATAAGCATCATCTGAATGACAAATAATAGATAGGGCATCTACGGGTTCGCCATGGATCATGATATCTAATTTCTGCAAACTAGCCTTAGAAAATTCCTTGAACTCATAATCAAATGACGCATATCCACTTGAGATTGATTTTAACTTATCATAGAAGTCAAAAATAATCTCTCCAAGTGGAAGATCATAATGTAATTGTGCCTTTTCAGGTGACAGATAGTTCGTAGTCTTATAAATGCCTCTCTTTTTCTGGCAGAGAGTCATAATACTTCCAATATATTCCTTAGGAGTAAGAATTTCAGATGATACAATGGGTTCTAATATGGAGTCTATATCACCAGTTCCAGGCATTTTTGCTGGTGTGTCTACATCTAATACCTCACCACTTCTTGTATTGATCTGATAAATAACATTGGGTGTAGTTGTAACAAGATCTAAATCAAACTCTCTTTCAAGCCTTTCTTGAATAATCTCCATATGCAATAAACCTAAAAAGCCACATCTAAAACCAAAACCAAGAGCCTCACTTGTCTCTGGGAGAAATTCTAACGAAGCATCATTCAACTGTAATTTCTCTAATGCTTGTCGTAATTGGTCATAATCATCTGCATCAGCTGGATATAATCCTGAAAAGACCATTGGCTTTATTTTCTTATAACCTGGTAAGGCTTCAGATGCCTCAGTTTCCTTTGTTGTGATCGTATCACCTGGCTCGATATGCCCCATATCCCTTATACTTGCAACCACGTACCCCACATCTCCTGAACGTAATTCAGAGGTCTTAACCTTATCTAATATAAAGTGACCTGTCTCAGTGATCTCATATTCTCTATCATGTGCAAAAAATTTTGCAGTATCCCCAGGTTTGATGACTCCATCAAATACTCTCACATAAGGTATGGCTCCTTTATAATTATCGTACATTGAATCAAATATCAATGCCCTACAACTTTCACCATGCCTATCAATTGGCGAATCAATACGCTCTATAATGGCTTGAAATATTTCTGGTATGCCAATACCGCTTTTTGCACTAGCCTCTATGATATCATTTGCTTCGCAACCAATCAATTCGATTATCTGGGACTTAACGTCATCTACCATTGCTGAAGAAAGATCGACCTTGTTGATTATGGGTATGAGAGTCAGATCATTGTCAATCGCTAGATAGGTATTTGATACAGTTTGGGCCTCCACACCTTGCGCAGCATCAACTAATAGCAAAGCACCTTCGCAAGCAGCCAGAGACCGAGATACCTCATAAGAAAAATCCACATGGCCTGGAGTATCAATGAGATTAAGAATATAAGTATCACCATCAGAATGGTCATACTCCATGCGGATGGGATGACTCTTAATCGTTATTCCTCTTTCTCTTTCTAGATCCATGCTATCTAGAACTTGTGCTTTCATATCTTTATCTGATAATGTTTTTGTCTCTTCGAGCAATCTATCTGCAAGAGTAGACTTACCATGATCAATATGGGCAATAATACAAAAATTTCTAATTTGTTTCGTATTCATAAGAGATAAATATCAATATTAAACAACTTGTATAGAGAAAATATTTTATTTATTCAAAGATATAATGTTTTTTGACAGACTTTTTCACATTCCACCAACAAGAAAGCCCTTTAGGAAATGTCACAAAATCCTGTTCTTTTATTTGGATCGTTTCATTTTCAGTTTCAACCTCAATATATCCTTTAATAATGTAACATGACTCTTTTTTTTCATAATACCAGGGAAACTTGGATTTCTCACAAGACCATATAGGCCATGATAAGACATTAAGTCTTTCAAGGTCATCTTGATTTATTTTCCTTACCTCAATCTTGATAATATTTACCTGCTATCATTATTTGTTGTGTTTTTGTTGTGCTCGTAATAAACGTGCATTGGCCGTTTTTCTTTCACCATCCTGCATTAGGGAGACAACTCTTAGAGCTTCCATAACTGGTATCTTCAAATTATCTGAATTTGTATAAAAGGCATCCATGTGCATTGCAATTATCTTCAAATTATATCCAACCTCATCCGATAAATATTCATCTGCAATTTGATAAAAACGTTCAATGTAGTATGGCTCGACCCAATTATCATCATGCATGTATTGTTTACGGACCTCTGACTTGTGATGAGATTTCATTTTAGCAATAGCTCCATAGGCACCATTAATAAATGCAATTTTTTCTTCTTGGGTATTACCAATCCAAAAATCCGCTGGTAAAGTATTCTGTCCATACAGTGCTGAAAAAAGAAAAATAAATATTAGTACTAGTCTATTCATTGCTAATCTAACTTTTAAAATGATTGACCAATGGGTACCTCCTTCCCATGCCAAAAGCCTTTGATGATACTCTAAGACCAGGCGCTGCTTGACGCCGCTTATATTCACTTAGTCTTATTTTTTTATAAATCGAATTTACTAAATCTTCATCAAATCCAGACCCATGTAATTCGGGAATCGTCTTACCTTCCTCTATGATGGCATCTACAAGAGGACTTACAACATCATAGTCGAAAGGATCTAATTGCTCTGGTGCCAATTCTGCAGATGGTGGTTTATCCAAGGTCCCCTGCGGTATGCGACCAGGGTGTATGGTATTTATCCACTTTGATAACGCATATACGTCAATTTTACTCAAATCGGATATCACGGATAGTCCTCCACTCATATCTCCATATAAAGTACAATATCCTAATGCTAATTCTGTTTTATTCCCTGTGGAAAGAACCATCCAACCAAACTTATTTGATAATGCCATTAACAAGTTACCTCTTACTCGTGCCTGAATATTTTCTTCTGCAACATTTTTCTGTTTACCCTGAAAATATGGCTTTAAAGATAATTCCAATTCATTTACCGATTTTTGGATTGGAATCACCATGTAATCAATACCAAGGGAATTGGCTAGGTCTTTAGCATCAGAAAGGCTATGGTGACTTGAATATTTTGATGGAAGTGATACTCCGTGAACCTTATCTGGGCCTAATGCATCAGTGGCAATTGATGCAACCAAAGCACTATCAATGCCTCCGGAAAGACCTAATACAGCCTCATCATGTCCAGTTT
Source organism: uncultured bacterium (assembly GCA_964478995.1). Taxonomy (GTDB): domain Bacteria; phylum Fidelibacterota; class Marinisomatia; order Marinisomatales; family UBA1611; genus NZWG01. The sequence goes on along the minus strand of CAYZJY010000004.1, from coordinate 33,519 downwards.
TATCAAAATAATCTTTAACCCCAAGACACAATGCCTTATACATCTTTTCTTCTGCTGATATATAGGAAATATTGATCTCATCAGTGCAATCAGTATCTACTTGGATTATCTGCTCTTCAAATGGATTACCATAAGCAATCAAATTACCATTTTTGGATATCCCAATTGATTGTCCATCAAAGATCAATTCATCTTGTGCTCCAACCATGTTACAATAAAGAAATGGCAACTTTGTCTCATTGACCTTTTCTTGAATTAAGGAACGTCTTTTTATCAAACGGTCTTTATGAAATGGAGAAGCAGAAATATTTATGATGATCTCTGCACCTAATTTCTTTTGCATTTTACTTACCTTGCAATCATACCCATTATCCCATAGATCCTCACATATTTGTAATCCTACCTTTAGTTGTTTTTTATTGCCAATTGGTACTATGCTAACATTGGGTTCCAAACCACTTGTAAAATAACGATCCTCATCAAAAACATCATAGGTAGGAAGAAGAATCTTATCATAGGAGGACTGCACCTCACCATCATAACATACTGCTGCAGAATTATAGATATTTTTTCCTTCTTTTCTTACATAACCAATAATAAGAGGAACTGTAGAAATACGAGCTATGGAATGCAATGTATTAAGATTCTCATTGAGAAATTCAACATCCAAAAGAAGGTCTTGTGGAGGGTAACCAGTTATTGATAATTCAGGAAATACAACAATATCAGAATTTAATTCAATGCTATTATTGTAATACTTTATTATTTTTTCACGATTATGGTCAAAGTTGCCAAGGATTGTATTAATTTGGCATAGTGCAACCTTCATCTATGAATCTCAAAAGATGAAAATTCTTTTTCGTGTATTTTCTCCCACTCAATGCTTATCTTATTAACAGTCGCATTTGGTGGACCTTCTTGAAGCCAACCAGTAAAAGTAGATAGATTATCCCTTTCTCCATCGGCAATTATTTCTACTGCATTTGAAAAAAGGTTTTTCACCCATCCAGTCAATCCTAATTCATTTGCCTTATCTTGGGCACTAACCCTAAACCAAACTCCCTGAACATCTCCAGATATCATAACACGAATCCTAAACATTTTTTAATTCCTTTCTCAATTTAATCATTACATCATTGGGAGATTCAGCTTTTATGATATTCTCAATATCCCATGTCTCAAAACCAATTACAGGCTTGTCTAATTGAAATGCATAAGCAATTTCACTTAATGTACCATATTGACCAGAAATTGCAATTGCCACATCGCAATTATATGCCAGAATTGCATTCCGAGCAATCCCTATACCAGTTGAAATTGGGATAGTTAGGTAATCATTCGCTTCTTTAATATCCTGTCCTTTGAGTATCCCTACCACAGTTCCATTCTTGTTCTTTACACCTTTTGAGATTGCTTCCATTACACCCTCGCCTCCCCCACAAAATACGAGGCAACCTTCTTCAGCAAGTTTGCTACCTATTTTAATAGTATTATCATACACTGAATTGGTGATTGAACGTCCTCCAAATACTGATACTCTCTTTAGTCGTTCCACTAGGGCTCTAACCTAGACATTGTTCTTGGAAAAGGAATTGTTTCGCGTATATGTTTTGTTCCGCATATCCATGCCACTGTCCTTTCTAGACCTAGACCAAAACCAGAATGAGGAACTGATCCATATTTTCGAAGATCAAGGTACCATTGGAATGGCTCAAGTGGAAGGTCATGATGGCGTATTCTATCAATTAATATGTCAAGATCATCTTCTCTTTGACCTCCTCCAATGATTTCACCATAACCTTCAGGTGCTATCATATCGATACCTAATGCAAGTTCATTATTTTGTTCATCTCTTTTCATATAGAATGCCTTTATGTCAGCAGGCCACCTATGTATCATTAGTGGCTTATCAAATTGTTCAGATAAAAGGGTTTCATCAGGTGCCCCAAAATCATTGCCGTATTGAAAATCACTACCTTTTTCCTTCAGTAACTGTGCTGCCTCATCATAGGTGATCCTAGGAAATGGAGGGATTACAGATTTAAGAACAGTTAAATCTCTTTCCAAAACTTCAAGTTCTTGGATGCAGTGTTCTAGTACTCTCTCAATAATGAATCCAACTAAATTCTCTGCCCAGGTCATATTTTCATCAAGGTCTACATAAGCCATCTCTGGTTCCACCATCCAAAATTCCGTTAAGTGTCTCCGTGTTTTAGACTTTTCAGCACGAAAGGTTGGGCCAAAACAATAAGTCTTACCAAAAGCAGTTGCGCCAGCTTCTTGGTATAGTTGTCCACTTTGGGTTAAATAAGCCGAACGTTCAAAGTAATCTACTTCAAATAGCGTGGTTGTGCCTTCAACAGCATTTCCTGTAAAGATTGGAGAATCAATCAAAGTAAAACCATTTGTATCGAAATAATCACGAATTGCCTTTACCACTTGATGACGAACTCTCATGATCGCATTTTGTCGTTTTGATCTTAGCCAAAGATGTCTATTTGACATAAGAAAGTCTGCTCCATGCTCCTTGGGTGAGATTGGAAATTCATCCCTAACATGATTGACTACCTTTATCTCCTTGACACCTAACTCATACCCACCAACTGAACGTGGCTCTTTTTTTACAGTTCCACTGATAATTACTGAGTCTTCTTGACTCAATTCATGTTCCAAGGAAAAAGTCTCATCAGTGGCCTCACCTTTTACGACAACTCCTTGCAATAAACCTGTACCATCTCTAAAGATGATAAACCATATTTTACCTACATTTCTTATGTTGTATACCCAGCCTTTTAATTCAACATCTTGACCTTCGTATCTATTTAAATCCTTAATATTTACTATATCCATTCTCTTTCCTTTACCACGTTGTCATAATATCATTCAAAATGTCCTCTGCAATTTTACGAACGGCCACCTTAGTTGCAAAACTCCTAGGTTCCCCAAATTCATCGTCATCTTCATCGTCTATTTTACCATCATTATCATTATCAATTCCATCAGCAGCAATATTTCCACTAAGACCATAGGCACCAAATGCAGAATAGACACCCTCTAGTATGTTTTTTTCATTTGCAATATCAAACCACTCTATCTTGACATCAATTTTATACCGATATTCTGTAACTGACTCTTCTTTACTATATGTGTAGGGTCCCTCACTTATCTTTTTCACCGTGCCTTTTAATATCGAATGAGCAACATTTTGATCTGTAACGGATAAGATTCCCGCATCATTGAATTGCTCCAAGATTCCATCCGTAATACTCTCTGCCAATCCAAACTCAGCAGTTTGGTTTTCCATTAAGGGGATTGCTATTGATTTAATATGAGGAGGTATTGAACCGGCCATTGAATAGAACCCGCAGGATACTAAAATAAAATGAAAGAAAATGATAATATGTTGCATATTATTTCCTCTTCTTGATTTTTGGTTCTATTCCAAATTCCTCTATTTTACGATATAATGTCCTCTCACTCGTACCTAATGACCTTGCCGTCTTACGCCTATTATTATTAAAAAATTTCAATGTACGTTTGATTGCTTCTTTTTCAAGATCCTTGATCAGCATGTCTCCTATTGCTTCATCTCGGATAAATCTATAACCATCTTCTACTATTTCCATGGATCTCTGCGGTATTTTAAGTCCCTTATCGGCTGAATCAATCTCAGGAAATCCAGCATTGACAGGTTGGGTAACTGATCCGCTAACCAATAATTTTTGTATTAATTCTGTATCTTGCTTAAGCATAAATAATTGCCGTAAAATTAAATCTATCTCAGCCTTATCAGAAGATTGTGATATCAATACAGGCAGAGCAGGATTAAAGGATGATTTTTCAGGTAACACATCTGTAAGTTCACGCTTAACTGCATCTGCGGTAATTCTCTCACCTTTTTCAAGAACTAATACCTTTTCAACAAAATGTTTTAACTCTCTTACATTGCCTGGCCATTCGTACTGTTTCATTAGTCGTATTGCATCAGGCATGAAACCACGATATCTAATGTCATTTGATCTGGTGAACTCAAGTGCAAATCTTTCAATGAATGCATTTATGTCCTCTACTCTATCACGTAATGATGGTATTTTTATGGAAACAGTTTTAAGCCTAAAATATAGATCTTGTCTAAAATTACCATTCTGTACTAATTCTGATAGATTTTTATTTGTCGCTGCTATGACCCTTACATCTGTTTTGCGAGTTGTGGCTTCGCCTACACGCATGAATTCCCCACTTTCAAGCACTCTCAATAATTTTACCTGCGTCTCAAGAGGTGCCTCACCTATCTCATCTAAAAAAATGGTGCCCTTATTTGCTTGTTCAAAATACCCCTTCCTATCTTCCCCTGCTCCTGTAAATGAACCTTTCTTATGACCAAACAATTCAGATTCAATTATTCCTTCAGGAATCGCACCACAATTAACAACAACAAGGTTTTCATTATTCCTCTTACTGAATTGATGGATTGCCTTCGCTACCACTTCCTTTCCTGTCCCTGATTCTCCAGTTATCAATACGGATATATCTACTGGCGCTACCTGTGTTATCATCTCAAGTACTTGACGAATACCTGCAGAGGTACCAATTATTCCAGATTGTTTTTGCAATCTATCTATATCAAACATAAAACTACTCCTTATCTTGCATAATATTCATGCAGTGGCTATTCCAAGATCTTTTTCAAATTCAACTATCTCGTCACGGATCTTTGCAGCCTTTTCAAATTCTAATTCCTCTGCTGCAGATAACATTGCCTTACGAAGTTCATCGAGTATCATTTCTTTATCCTCGTTGGTTATTTGATCTTTATCAAAGATAGGCATGGATACTTCAGCGTTCTCTTTCATTGAATCTGCAACCGCAGTGGAGTCCAATATTTCATCAATAGATTTATATACCGTTTTAGGAACAATGTTATTTTTCTCATTGAACTCTCTCTGAATTTCTCTTCTTTCTTTGCTTGTCTCGATCAAGTGCAACATTGCTTCAGTTTGTCTATCTCCGTATAGTATGACCAATCCCGATTCATTTCTAGCCGCACGTCCTGCAACCTGAAGTAACGAACTCTTGGACCTCAAAAATCCTTCTTTGTCAGCATCAATGACCGCAACTAAACTAACCTCTGGAAGATCCAAACCTTCTCTCAATAGATTAATTCCAACCAGGACATCAAATGCACCTATCCTTAACTCTCGCAAAATATGAACTCTCTCCAAGGTCTCAACCTCAGAATGAAGATACCTGACACGAATATTTAAACTTGTTAGATACTCTGTCAGATCTTCTGCCATACGCTTGGTCAATGTAGTAATTAATGTCCTTTCATTTTTTTGTGTACGGAAACGTATCTCACCAATAAGGTCATCGATCTGCCCCATTGATGGTCTAATTTCAACCTCAGGATCAAGTAGTCCAGTTGGGCGAATAACCTGTTCTATGATGACTCCATTACAAAAGTCCATCTCTCTTTGGGATGGCGTTGCAGATGTGAAGATCACTTGGTTTTGCGCACTGTGGAATTCATCGTATTTAAGTGGTCTATTATCTAATGCACTAGGCAATCTAAAACCATGCTCAACTAGAGTCTCCTTACGTGCCCTATCGCCATTGTACATTGCTTGTATTTGTGGCAATGTGACATGAGACTCATCTAGTATTGTTAAAAAATCTTCAGGGAAAAAATCTATCAAAGTATATGGTCTTTCTCCAGGTTCACGGCCAGCAAAAAATCGGGAATAATTTTCTATGCCTGCGCAATAGCCCAACTCTATCATCATTTCAATATCAAAATTTGTTCGCTGTTCTAAACGCTGTGCCTCTAATAGTTTATTATTTTTTCGTAAAGATTCAAGTCTTTCAGATAATTCATGTCGTATCTTTTCTATTACATTTAAAATGGTCTCTTTATCCGTAATAAAATGTTTTGCAGGAAATATTACAACGATATCTAATTCCTCTTTTATTTCTCCTGTAATAGGATCAAATCTATTGATCTGGTCAACCTCATTCCCAAAAAGTTCAATTCTAATGCAAGTATCTTCATATGCTGGATAAACTTCCATTACATCTCCACGAACACGGATATTGCCTCTCTCTAGGACTTTGTCATTTCTTGAATAATGTATGTGAACCATTTTTGCAAGAAATGATCGCCTATCAAGCGTATCACCCTTAGATATTTTTACAGTGCCCTTAGAATACTCATCCGGCGAGCCAATGCCATATATACATGAAACTGAACTAACAACAATTACGTCCTCTCTTGACATTAGAGAACTGGTAGCCTTTAATCTAAGTTTATCGATTTCTTCATTCACTGAACTATCTTTTTCAATGAATGTATCTGTAACTGGCAAATATGCTTCAGGTTGGTAATAATCATAATAACTAATAAAATATTCTACAGCATTTTCAGGAAATAGTTGCTTGAATTCACCATACAACTGTGCTGCCAAGGTCTTATTATGAGACATGATCAAAGTTGGCCTCTGGACCTCCTTTATTACATTAGCAATTGAAAATGTTTTTCCTGAACCGGTAACACCTAATAAGGTCTGATACTTTTCTCTATTACCCAAACCACTTACTAATTCACTAATAGCACGAGGTTGATCACCTTGTGGTGTGAATTCTGAATGCATTTTAAAATCTGCCATATTGTCTAATTTACACAGATTAACCGAGGGTGGTCAATGGCAGACTTTAATCTAATTTTATTGATAGATTATTTTTTTGCTACTTTAATTATTTCTTTTGCTATTTTTATAGGAATCTTAGTTTCAGCACTTATGACTTCAGGTGTTAACCCTGCAATTTCCTTAGGCCCATTGAAAGTTTGCAAAAGTTTTACCATCCTCTTTTTTCCTAAACCTCTAATATCATCAAATATAGATTTAGTTAATTGTTTTTTCCTTTTACTCTTTTGGAAGGTAATTGCAAACCGATGGGCCTCATCTCTTATTCTTCTCAATAACAAGAGTCCAGGACTACTTTTATGAATCACTTGTGGTTCGGAGTTACCGGGAACAAATACCTCTTCAAGTTTTTTTGCTAAACCAATAATTGGAATATAATCCATCCCCAATTCTCTAAGTGCAGACAAGGCCATGCTCAACTGCCCTTTACCTCCATCAACTAAAATAAGGTCAGGGATAGTGGTATTTTCTTCCTTTACCCTTTTATATCTTCGTAAGACAACTTCTCTCATGGCTGCAAAATCATCTATTCCATTTACAGATTTTATATTATACTTCCTATATTGTGACCTTTTTGGTTGTCCATCAAAAAAATGTACGAGTGATGCTACAGTATTGCTTCCTCCTAAATGAGAGATGTCAATTGCCTCAATTTTTCTAGGAGGCTCATCCATGTTCAAATCTTCCTTCAATTGCGCCAAAAGCCTAGGTACTTGGTCTTTTCTCTTCTGTCTATTAATAAGCCACTCTCCCAATAATAATTTGGAATTCTGCATGGTAACCTTTAATTCCTTGACCTTCTCTCCCTTTTTTGGATATATAAACCTTATGGCACCTTTCTTTTTCTTTTTTAGCCAAAGGATCAAATCAGCTTCATCCTTAGGTGAAAACTGTAATGAGATCTCCTTTGGTAAAAAGTCACTATCCATATAGAATCGCATTATAACCGTTTTCATTGTGACTCCATCATCCTGGCTTAATTGTTTAAGCAATAATTTGTCTCGACTAAATATTTTTCCATTTCTAATTCTTAATACTACCGCTACACCTAGGCTACCCTCCTTCGCCAATGTTATGACATCCCTTTCAGTAAAATCTGTGGCGACATGACTTTGTTTACTTTTGAATGATTCTATTGCATTAAGTTGATCTCTGTACATTGCGGCCTCTTCATATTTTTGACCTTCAGATGCCATCATCATCATTTCATTTAAATAAGATTCCGTTATCTTAGTACGACCCTTCAAAAAATCTTCTATCCTATCAATCATTGTCAAATATTGAACTTTGGATACAAGCCCTTCACAGGGCCCTTCACATTTTTTTATATGATAATCCAAGCAAAGCGAGATCTTCTTTTCTTTTATTGTATTTTCATCTATGAAATAACTACAACTCCTAATTGGAAAAACTTTATTCAATGCCTTTAATATCATTCGTAAACGCCGAGAATCAGTAAATGGACCATAATACTTCGATCCATCTCGAATAACTTTTCTTGTTAAGAATACTTGAGGGAAAGGTTCATTGGTCACCCTTATGAATGGATATGATTTATCATCCCTCAAATCTACATTATAGCGGGGTTGATGCTCTTTTATCAGATTTGCCTCAGTCATTAGTGCCTCAACTTCATTTCTCACGACAATCCACTCGAGATCGGTCACATGCTTGACCATGGTAATATTCTTTGGGGATCGATTATTACTTTTCTGAAAATAAGTTCGTATTCGATTTCTAATGTTTTTTGCTTTTCCAATATAGATGATTCTATTTTTCGAATTGAGGAAGTGATAAACACCAGGCTTTGTAGGTGCCTGCATGATCTTTTTCTGAAGAAGGTTTTTCATTAAATTGACTATGTTGCAATTAAAAATTAGGCACTATTCACAAAAAAGATAAAATATCATTTAAGATCTAACTTTAACTGTTAATATTTATTTCAAGGTTATAATTGCTGAACAAAGCATGATCATCCTTTGACGCAAATGAATAAAATCGTTTTTTATTTTTAAAAAAATAATTTGTTTTTAAAATTGAGTATGGTTATGCTTCTGTATTGAGTGGTATACTCAGGGTCGGTAATCCAAGTAATATCCAAATAAAGATAAAATTAAATTAATATATGCGTAGAGTTCAAATAACTGTGGCACTCTCTTTGTGCGTCCTATTGACAGCACAAGATAATTCTAGTCAAAAAAAGAGAAAAGTTTATAGAACACAATCTGGTTCCATAATCGAAGCACCGCGTCCTCTCTTTGAGAAAGAAAATAAAAAAGAAAAATCAAAGCCAAGAGTTCAAAAAATAGAAAAGAGCAAAGCTCTAGCCCGTACTAAAAAGGTTGAGACTACTTATCGCAATGAACTTGACAGTTTGAAAAACACGGTTGCCGAACTTCTAAAACAATCCAACGAATTAAAGAATAACTATGAGGAGAAACTGTCTCAAAATCTTAATGACACTGTATTTGTTTATACGACCCTTTATGATACCACCACGGTCCTAGATACAACATTCATATATACAAATGCTACTACAACAGTTTACGATACAGTGGTTCTCATAGATAGTGTCTATATAAATAACTATGATACGACAACTGTCATTCAAACAAATTATGATACCATTTTTGTGATGGATACAACTGTTCTTGTTAATTATGATACAACCATAATGAAAGATACAGTATGGGCCTTTGCTTATGATACTACATATTTCTATGATACGACCTGGGTGTATGCGACCGACACTACTGTCGTAAGGGATTCCATCTGGCTTTTTGCAGTTGATACTATAAAAACATATGATACACTGGTAGTCTCAAACAATGATACCGTTACCATCCACACCTACTCAAGTAAATTTCCTGATAATTTCACTCCTGACATGATAGACCAAAAACAATCTGCCTTTCCCAAATACAAGACATTAGGCGATGCACTAAGAGCAAGAGACATGGGTGATAAATCTGCACAAGGATGGATAAATCAAGCTTTGAATGCTGCAGGTGGTGACTGGACCCGTGCTGAAGTTGAATATAAAAAACTTCAAGAGATCTATTCCACAGCAGTGGTTCAAGCCATTACAAGAAAACCACAAGATCCTACTTTTATTGGTCCAGAAATGAAATATAAAAATGTCATCTTTGACACTCTCAAAATTTTGACATTTGATACAACATTGGTCCAAGATACAGTAAAGAACCTAGTAAAACAAACATATGTAAAATATGATACTTCTGTTGTAGATAAACGTAGAGAAGTCATAGCCAATACAACACCTCCCGGCCATGAATTAATAGTTAAATACCATAGAAATGGACGTGTCAAGGAAAGAGGATTGATGAAGGGTACAAAAAAGAATGGCGAATGGATACAATATGATTCAAAAGGCCTACCTCTTAGAAAATCAGTCTATGACATGGGTAGATTGATCGACGATGAACTTATTGTATTGGATGAAGGAGATAACCCCATGGAAGATCTCAAGAATTACACAAAAAAGAATAGACGTAAGGATAAATCAAAGGCAAAGAAAAATAAAAGTATCTTCAAATTGCCTAGTTTTCTAAAAAAATAAGATCTACGCTGGCTTTTCTGCCAACTCCACTAATACCCCTCCTGCTGAAGTTGGATGAATAAAAATTACCCTATATCCTTCTGCACCAATGGTAGGTTCATCTCCAATTAACTTTATATCATTCTTAAGCATAAATTTAATTGCATCATCAATATTTTCTACCTCTAAGCAGATATGATGAATGCCAGGCCCCCTTTTTTGAATGAATTTATCAATCGGTGAATTTGGGTATTTTGATAAAAGTAACTCTATTTTTCCTGAGCCTGTATCATATATGTCAGTTTTCACACCTTGGTCATCAACGTCCTCTGTTGAAGATAGGTTAATCCCTAGTATTTCATTCCAAAATTTGGAATCTCTATCTAAGTTTTTGACAGCAATACCAATATGTTCTATACCAATTATTTTCATTATATCAAGCCTTTGATCTTTGGATCTAATTTTATTCCACATCCATTTTGTTTAGGTAAGGTCAATCTACCATTTACCACATTCACTCCAATGTATGGATCATTATTAATAAGTAAATTACCATCCAAGTCCGCCACATCAACATCCCCCGCAAGATGCGATGCAGCAGTAATGCCTATTGAAGTTTCAACCATGCAACCTAGCATCACCTTCAAGTCATAAGATCTTGCCACATCAATCATGCTCTTGCCTTCTTCTAGGGAACCACATTTCATTAATTTGATATTAATACCATCAAATGCATTTTTTATATCATGTATGTCATTTGAACATAAACTATTTTCATCAGCATATATATCCAAGGGGGACAGATCTTTTAATTTTGCAGTTAGATCCAATTCATTTGCAGGAAATGGCTGTTCAATAAATTCAATGTTTTGGTCTGCCAGCCAATGGCACATCTTTAATGCATTATCGGTTCGCCATCCTTCATTAGCATCGACCCTGATCAATTTATCAGTGTGCCTTCTAACTTCTCTGATAATCTCTTTATCCATTTCAGGGGTACCTAGTTTGACCTTTAAGATGGAATAAGGTTTGGCTTCATCTACTTTTGGACCAATTTCATCTAACTTCCCAATGGCAATTGTATAACTGGTATGGGGCATGTTTGAAGAATCAATATTCAATAATTCATGTATTGGTTTACCCACCTTTTGCCCCCACCAATCCCATAATGCCATACTAAAACCTGCTTCTAGGGACTTTATTCCATCTAATTGAGGATGAATATATTCCCATATCTTTTTTCTATCAGAGCAATCTTCAGGTAAGAGTACTAATTTATTTAATACTGCGATAATATGGTCAATAGACTCATTATAACGAGCAGATGGAGCAGCCTCGCCTCTTGCGATAATTGTTCCATCCTTGATATAAATAATTACAATATCATACCAATCATTCGTGCTCCTTGCTATGCCAAAGGTATGTTTTAATTTAATTCTATAGGGTATGTAATCTATTTCCATTCCGTTATTGCATTTTTGATAGTAGAAACCAATTCCTTATCTTTAAAACGAATTAGGTCTGTTACTGGAATATTAAATGCTTTCTGAGTATCTGACATATATTCCAGAGCAGAGTCTTCATCAAGTTTTAATGTTAAAAAATTCATCCCTAAAAATGCTGAATCTTTAAAAGGCTTTAATAGGTCTAGGTATAGTTCCATCAATTCCTTTAATGGAGGAATTGGATGATCTGAAACATCAACTTCGCGACCAGGTTCATGAGTCAATATCAAAAAATCCGGCATGCAACCATGTAGCAATCCCAATGTCACTCCAGAATAGAACATGTTATTCAATGCTCCTTGTCCCTCAACAACAACTAGATCGATGTCATCTTCATATTGATCAAGGCAATACTCCATCTCTCCAGCCAGAAAATCAGCCGTCACTGCATCAATGGGAACTCCCTTTCCAGAAAGAAGAATTCCGGTTTGACCAGTACCAAGAAACTCAACATTCATATTATTTTTTTTTAATAATTGAGTGATCTCCCAAGCAGTGGTCATTTTGCCTGTATCACAATCTGAACCAACTACCATCAGTACTGGAAAATTACGGCTTTTCCAACTACCACTGGGAAAATGTGGCGGATCAGGAGGTTTGCGCAAATCAATTAGTTTTACGTTATTTTCAATAGATTTTTTTACAAGCGATCTATCTTCATTTAAGAAGACATGCATACCACTAACGATATGACAACCAGAATCAATTGCATTATTTATTTCAATTAAACTTAGATCATCTAGAAAACCACCTTGAGGTGCGCTACCTATGATTAGATGAGTTGGCGAAAATTGTTTTGTATCATTAAAACTAGCAACACAAGGGATACTTCCACCCCATCCCAATACGTCATCTGCAGTTTTACCAACTTGGCTAGAGTCAATTACTGCAACAACATCCTTAGGTTGATATCGAATAAGCATGTTGCCAGTCTTACTGTAAATATAATCAAATGCTCCATGAGCTAAGATCACATAGCGTGGCATTTAACCTCTAAATTTTGGTTTTCTCTTATCAACAAATGCATTCAATCCTTCTGTTGTCTCATCTGTGCCAAATAGTTTGCTGAAAGCCTCAACTTCAATATCTAGGCCTTCCATGAGAGAATGACCAGCAGAATTATTAATACATCTCAATGATTCCGCTATGCAGTCCGGCCCATTCTTTAGTATTTCTTTGGCAAAGTTAATAGTCTCTTCCAAAAGATTTTCAAGCGGGAAAATTTTATTGACCAAACCAATCCTCAAAGCTTCCCTTGCATCTATCATATGACCACCTATGATTAATTCTGTTGCATTACCCATGCCCACTATTCTTGGAAGCCGTTGGGTACCTCCCCAACCAGGAATAAGTCCTAATTTTACTTCAGGTTGTGCAAATATTGCATTTTCACTAGCATATCTTACATGACATGCCATGGAGATCTCACAACCACCACCCAATGCAAAACCATTGATCGCAGCAAGAACAGGTTTTGGTGAATCCTCTATGGTCATTGTCACTTCCTGACCTAACTTTCCAAATTCCAGACCTCCTTTTGTATCAAGATCTTGCATTAATTTGATATCTGCACCTGCAATGAATGCTTTATCTCCAGCACCAGTGATTATTATGACACCTAAATCTTCATCACTAATAAATCCTTTAACTGATTGATCTAATTCTTTTAAGACATCAGGATTCATTGCATTTAATGAGTCTTGTCTATCAATTGTTAAAATACCAATTTGGTCCATAATTTTTTTATTGATGAACATATTAATTTCCTATTTCCAAAAGGTCTTACTAAATAATACCATTACTGTAAAAATTTCCAGTCTGCCTAATAACATGCAAAAAGTCAGTACCCATTTGCCTGGATCGGATAATAATGCATAATTATCCGTAGGCCCAAAGTCTCCTAGTCCAGGACCTATGTTACCCATTGCTGATGCGGCTGCACCTATTGAAGATTCCAGATCTAGTCCCATTGATGAAAGGCAAATTGTAGCAATAATGAATGCAGACATGAAAAATAAGAAAAAACCCAAAGTATTTCTCACTACATCTTCTTTTATCAATTGTTTTCCTATCCTTACAGGTATCAATGCCCTTGAATGGAGCATTCGTCTAGTTTCCAATGCTGCATATTTCACTAAAAGCATGCATCGGATCACTTTCATTCCACCACCAGTTGAGCCACCCATGCCTCCTACAAACATCAAAGTTAAGAGCACCGCTTGTACAAATACTGGCCATAATTCATAATCAGCAGAACCAAACCCTGTAGTAGTAAAGATTGAGACCGTTACAAATAACGATTCTCTAAATTTTGATTGTGAGAATTCATTGTTTTGGGATGCAACTGAAAAGAAGATCAATAGAGTGACAGCAACCATTCCAATGATGTATACAATAAATTCAGTATCTTTTTTATATGAACCCATGTCACCATTGATCGCTCGAAAATGCAACGAGAAATTCACCCCAGCTATGAACATGAAAAATATTATTATGTAATGAATTATCGAACTATCATAGTGACCGATGCTCGCATTTTTTGTAGAGAAACCACCAGTAGGCATTGTTGTTAATGCATGACAAATTGAATCAAATGCGTCCATGCCAGCACCCATTAATGCTAAGACCTCCGCAAGGGTAATTCCTACATATACAATCCAAAGGAATTTAGCCGTCTCCCGTACTCTGGGTTTTATCTTATCAGCTACTGGCCCAGGCACCTCGGCTTTAAATAATTGTACACCACCAACACCCAGCAGTGGAAGTATGGCGATATAGAACACTACAATGCCCATTCCTCCGATCCATTGAATGAAGGAACGCCAAAAAAGAATTCCATGGGGTAAACTTTCAATTCCATTTTCTAAATGAGGATGTGTGATTGTACTGCCTAGGATGGATGCTCCTGTTGTTGTCACACCTGACATGGACTCAAAGAATGCATCTGTAACATCAGGAATGGCACCAGAAAAATAAAAAGGTAGAGCACCAATGATCGCAGTAATAATCCATGAAAATGTTACAATGGCAAAACCATCTCGATTAGTTAGAGTTCTCGAGTATCTTGTTGTTAACCATAATGGCAATCCTAAACCAATACATAAAACAGAGGATATCAAAAATCCATTTAAATCAGACTCACCATAACCTAAAGAAATAAAAATAGGCACTACCATTGTAGTGCCTAATATTGAAAGGAGCGCGCCAATAATATTGAGAAGTGGCCTAAACCTCATGATGAAAATAATTTTTTTATTTTACTTATGGCTTTAGGCTTAGCAAAAACCAATGCTGTATCATCTTCTGTTAAAATGGAAGTTCCATGTGCGATTCTAATCTTTCCGTGGTGATTGATCATTCCAACAATGCAATCTTTAGGAAAATTCAATTCTTTTAAAGGACGTTGGGTCACAGGGCTATTCGGTTCAGGTTGAAATTCAATTACATCAACCTCTATCTCATCAAAGGTTACTACTGGAATTTCAGTGATGTCAGTATGCAATTCTCTGAGAATCGCATTTACTGTGGATAAATTCTTACTAATGACTGCTCCTGCACCAATTTCTTGAATCGTTGGAATGTATTCAGTAGTAGAGACATGTATAATACTTTGTTTTGCACCAAGATGTTTAGCCAATAGTCCAGCAATAAGGTTCGTCTTCTCATTCTCAGTAACACATATGAAACTATCTACATTTTGGATATTCTCAGATTTTAAAAATTCTATGTCAGTTCCATCACCATATATTATCATGGACTCATCGATTGAATGAGATATCAATCCTGCTTTTGGACGGTCATATTCTATAAGTCTAGCATTTACAGATTCATTAGGTAATTCTTTTGCGAGAGATCGACCAATTTTACTTCCTCCTATGATCATCACGCGCTTAGTAGTTGTAACTTCTTTACATAATAGTGTCATTAAGTTTTGGATGTCTTCGGTCTTTATTACAAAATACCCTATGTCACCCTCTTGAAAGGTAAACTCTGCCCATGGTACTATTGTTTCTTGCCCCCTTAATACAGCAATCACACCAAACCTAAAGTGACTATTATTCTTTGCTATCTGGCCTAGAGGAATACCATCGATACTTTCACATGCTATGTCAATTGTCAGTCCCAACATTGTCAAGCGACCAGCCTCAAAATCCATTACCTGGACAGCATAAGGATGTTTGACCAATCTTGTAATCTCTTCACAAGCAGCCTTCTCGGGATGGATAACAATATCTACTCCAAATTTTTCAGGACGTATGATTGAATCTTGCGTGGTATACTGCTGATTTCGCAGTCTTGCAATTATCCTATTGGCACCGAGTTTATGAGCTTGCTGAGATGCAATTAAATTAACCTCATCAACCCTTGTCAGGCATAACACATAATCAGCATCACCAACTTTTGCTTCATTTAGAGTGTTGGGGCTTGCGCCATTACCTTCAACAACAATGACATCAAGATTTTCTGAGGCTCTACGACACTTTATGGGATCAATATCAACAACGGTGATGTCATAATTTTCTTCACTTAAAGCTTTAGCAACATGGAAGCCTACTTCTCCACCGCCAATAATAACAACTTTCATCTTTCAAGACTCATAAGATATTCTATAAAATTACTTCTTTTTTAAGATAAGTAAACAATTTATCCAGTTGGGTTTTCTCGATGTATTTTTGCACCTAATGATTGAAACTTTTCTTCAATTCTCTCATATCCACGATCGATGTGATAGATCCGACTCACAGTGGTCTCTCCTCGAGCCACTAACCCAGCAATGATCAGAGAAGCGCTGGCTCTAATATCTGTGGACATGACCGGAGCACCAACCAACTCCCTGACTCCCCTAATAAAGGCAGTATTGTTATCAACTTTGATATTTGCACCAAAACGATTTAATTCCGGGACATGACTAAAACGGTCATGGTATACTGTGTCAGTTACCATGGACGAGCCTTCTGCCAAGGACATTAAGGCTACCCATTGTGCCTGAAGATCAGTGGCAAATCCTGGATAAACTGCTGTCGTCATGTCGATTGACTTTAATTTTCTAGGCTCAATGGTCACAGAATTAGAGGTTGTTTTTATTTGGCTACCTACTTCTTTTAATTTTAGTAAAACTGTATCCAAGTGATTTGGATTGACATCTGTAAGTGTGATTTTTCCTAGTAGTGCACCTGCCATCAAAAATGTTCCTGCTTCTATGCGATCAGGTATGACCTCTATATTTGCAGAGTGAAGTGCATCTACGCCATCAATGATGATCTTTGATGTTCCTATTCCTTTTATTGAGGCACCCATCTGATTTAGGTACTCGCATAATTGAACTATTTCAGGTTCTCTTGCTGCATTTTCTATGATCGTAGTTCCTTCTGCAGTTGCGGCTGCCATGGCAATATTACCCGTTGCACCAACAGAAGGAAATTCAAAACTGATCTTTGTTCCTTTCAATCGTTTTGCTTCGGCCAATATATAACCACTTTTCAAGGTGATCTTTGCTCCAAGTTTCTCTAACCCTTTTAAATGAAAATCTACAGGGCGTGGGCCCCAGGCACATCCACCAGGTAGAGATACTCTAACGGTTCCAAATCTTGCCAATAGAGGCCCTAGAACATAGAATGATGCCCTCATGGTCTTAACTAGGTCATAAGGAGCTTCAGGATTATTAACTGTTGAACTATCTATTTTTAAAATGTTTTCCTTAAAAGAGCACTTTGCACCAACAATTTCCATTAATTTTATCATGGTTCTTGTATCACGTAGGTCAGGCACTTTTGTAATAATGCATTCACCCTCTGCCATCAATGCAGCTGTCATGATAGGAAGGACAGCATTCTTTGCACCACTGATCTTGATAGAACCAGAAAGTGGTTCTTGACCTTGAATTACTAATCTATCCATTATGCATTAAATGTTTCTGTTCCAATGAAAAGGTCTCTAATGGTCCTTGAACTCTCTAGTTCATTCAAATATTCCATGTCTACAAAGGTTTTTTTTCCATTAACATATTTTTTGACATGTAAATGGTGATCTGCCTGATTGGCAATTTGTGACAGATGGGTAATGCAAATAACCTGTTTTTTTTGGGCTAATTCCAATAAATGTTTTGAGACCTTTTCTGCAGCCTTACCAGATATGCCTGAATCAATTTCATCAAAAACCAATGTTCCAACTGGATCGATATCTTGGAAAACGGTCTTTATTGCAAGCATTATCCTTGATATTTCGCCTCCAGAAGCAACGGATGCCAATGGTTTGGTAGGTTCGCCTGGATTCGCCGAGAGATAAAACTCAACCCTGTCTATGCCTTTTTCAGATGCATCATATGATCTTCCATTCAATTCCACAAAGCCTTCCACACTTTCCTCTTGATCTAGAATAATATCAAAACGCGAACCATCCATGTTTAGATCTGCCATTGCAGATACAATTTTATCAGATAATTCCTTTGATCTCATTTTACGTTTTTTGTGTATGGTAATTGCTCTTTTGGAAAATTCCTTTTCTTTTTGTCTTATGGTATTTTCGAGCAATGCCATGGATTTCTCGAGGTCATTCACAGCAATGACCTCTTGCTTGATCCTTTTTCTTTCCTCAATGACAGCCTCTATTGACCCTCCATACTTTCTTTTCAATGATTCTAAGGCATTTAATCGACCTTCTAAGGTATTAAGTTCTTCTGGATTAAATTCTAATTCCATTAATTGTGAGTTGATCTCTGAGTTTGCTTCCTCCAATTGAACAATTGAATCAGATATTAAACTACTAATGCGAGAAATATTGGGATCATGTTTTTCAATCTTGGTCAATTCATGATATGTGGAATTTAATTGCTCGGTCATGCTGTGATTCGAGTCCGAAATTTCATTTTTTATATTTCTTAGAGAACTTAATATTTCTTCAAGATTGCTTATTTTTTTAAATGCCCTCTTTACCTTTTCGTCTTCTCCTACAACAGGTGCCACTACGTCAATCTCATTTGCCTGAAAATTCAAAAGATCTAGTCTCTCTTTTTTTTGATGATCTTCCTTTTGTAATCTATTAAGTTCCAATCTCATGCTGACCAATTCAGAGTAGATCTTTTCTATCTCTGAAACTTCATGTTGATGTTCACAATATCTATCAAGATAATCAACATGGCTGTTTCTATCTAAAATAAATTGTTGATCATGTTGTCCATGGAAATCTACTCTTTTAGTATTTTCCTTTTTTAGATCTATCAGAGAAACAAATTCATCATCCATATAAGATCTTGTACGTCCTTTATCAGACACTATTCTTCGAATCTCCATATCGTTGAATTTTGCTTCAACAACTGCCCTTTCTGCGCCATTTCGTACCATTATCTTGTCAGCCTTTGCCCCAAGGGCAACCCCAAGAGCCTCTAATAATATTGATTTGCCTGAACCGGTTTCACCAGTTACAACTGTTAGACCAGGTTGGAAATCAATGTCAATTTCATCAATAATTGCAAAATTCTTAATGTATAATCTTTGAATCATGATTTTTTATTTAAGATATAATGACTAGTCCACACACCACAAATTACACCAATTCCATCTGCAATAATATCATAATGGCTCGAGAATCTACCTGGTATCATTTTCTGCCATAATTCATCAAAACATCCAAATAAAATACCAAATAGGCATAAAATGTAAATATTAAAATTATCATCCTTGTAAAAGGCTCTAAAACCTAGTACCCCCAAAATAAAATATTCAAAAAAATGAAGTAATTTATCCCATGTTAGTCCAATGACGCTTGGTACTGAGTTTCCTGGTATGCTTGATGCAGATATAACCAATAATAAATATAAATAGAAATATAACTTATGATTTTTCATATGAACCTATTACTTCTGGTATCATTTGAAGCAGGTCTGAAGCAATTTGTCCTCTAAACCCTTTTTCTGAGACCAGATGGTCTGCTGCCATCCCATGAACATATGCACCGATGGACGCTGAATCGTAACAGTTGAATCCCTGAGAGACCAAACTTGAAATTATACCTGCAAGTACATCGCCGGTTCCCGCTGTAGCCAGTCCGGGATTTCCGGTAACATTAATTTCAATATCATTACCTTTGGCAATACAAACTGGTACTTGTTTAACAAGTAATGTTTGATCAAAATTTTCCATGAACTCGGTCATGAATCTTGGAAATTCTGACATGATCTTTTCTTTTTCTTGGCCCAGCAACCTAGAAAATTCCCCAAAATGAGGTGTAATTATTAAAGGGTGTTCTCTTTCAAATAATTTTCCAATATCACCTGAAAAAGGGAAAAAACCATCAGCATCAAGTACAAGTGGCTTTTCTATTGATAAGAACAACTCTTTGATCAGGCGCTGGGTTGAAAGATGTCGACCAAGTCCTGGACCAAGCAAGACAGAATCTGCCCACTCTACCTTCTCCATGATCAAATCAAAATGTTCATAGCCTAAAAGACCAGTATCTTTATCATCCAATGGCAATGTCATACCCTCAATAATGGATCTCTCATAGATCTCATTCAAAGAAGAAGGGCTGGTGGTTATTGTGAGTCCAGCACCAGACCTCAATGCACCATATGTTGATAATATTGCAGCTCCGGTCATTCCGCGAGATCCTGCAATAATTAAGACCTTTCCTGCTGAATATTTATTTATGTCATTTTTTGGTTTAACAAAATGCTCTTGGATATTTTTCTTTTCATTCAATGTCCATTCCAAGCCTGGCAGTTCTACCTTGTTTAATGATGGAAAACCAATATCCTTGACAATTATATCCCCGCAATATTCAGGGCCTTGTCTTAAGTACATACCTATTTTAGGATATCCAAAGGTCAAGGTGACATTTGCCTTTACTGACATGGGTTCATAGATACCTGTATCACAATCCAATCCTGAAGGAACATCAATTGATAACACCTTGCTTTCTGAATTGTTGATCCAATTTAATAATGGTCTAAGACTTTCCCTCACAGGACCCTTAAGTCCAATGCCCAATATCCCATCAATTATCAGATCAGCATCTTCTAATTTTTTTAAATCCTCACCAAATGAATTTTGAATCCCAAGAGACATGCAATCCATGTAGAAAGGCAAAGAATCGTCTTTAATATCATTTTCCTCTCTAATGGAGTGGATGTTAACTGAACAACCTTCATGATGCAATATGGAAGCCGCTGCATAACCATCTCCGCCATTATTTCCCTTTCCACAAAATATCAATATCTTCGGATTGGAAAATTCAGCTATCATTACCTTGGCCTGGTCAGCAATGACCTGACCAGCATTTTTCATCAGGACACTAGTTTGAATTTTAAATTCATCTATTGTGACCCTGTCAAGGAAATGGGCTTGCTCAGAGGTCAATAATCTCATTACAAAATATAAATCGCTGATGCGATCGCATGACTATCTGTATGAGAAATAGAAACTCTACATTTGCCATGGCAAGGGAGATCTAGATTAACAATGGGCTCTCCATTATCTCCTGACCTGATCTCTATGGATTTAAATGCAATGGGTTTTTGAAACCCAGATGACTTTAATGCTTTCATCACTGCCTCTTTGGCAGCAAATCTTCCCGCATAGTGTATTTGAGGATTTACCTTAGTTTGGCAATAATCTTGCTCTACTTTGGTATATACACGATCTAAAAACCTTTGTCCAATTTTATTGATCGAAGATAGGATCCTAGATACTTCTATCAGGTCATTGCCCAAGTATATATCAGGCGCTTCCATTAAATTCATTAATGATCATAACTAATTGGTATATGTCATTCAAATCCCAATCTGCACCTGAATTGACAGTTCCAAAGGTGTCTCCATAGCGCGCAAAAGCGGTTTTCATTCCAATTTGCTTTGCACCAACGACATCTCTTTCAGGCCAGTCACCTACCATTATTGCTTCCTGGGGTTCCAATCCCAAAGAATCCAATGACATTTTGAAGGGTTTCTCAGATGGTTTCCTTTCACCTGTATCATCAAAGGTTATGACCACATCAAAAAAATGATAAAGATTAAGATAGTATATACGCATCCAAGCCTCTCTGCTGGGAGCATCAGATACAACACCAAGTTTTATACCTAATTTGGCCAATGCCATCAATGTTTTATTTACATTGGGGTATGCCATTAAATTAGCCTCTCGCGCTCTTCTGTAAGCAACTATGCCTGCAGCAAGGTATTTATGTTCTACCCTGCCTATCTGCTTTTCAATGAAGACATCAAATACTTTCTGGTTTTCCCATCCAAATTGTTCATATATCGCAACGATTTCATTATAGGAGGACTCTTCATCAACCATTAAGCCAGCTTCTATCATGCCTTTTATTGCAGCTTTAACAGCAAACTCCTTCATCTTCATGAAGTCCAGTAAAGTATTGTCTAAATCAAAAATTACACCCCTGATCTGTTCCATGGATTTAAACTACTTTTCGTATTTAGCTGGATTATTTATTTCATCTATCTTTCTTTCAGCCATTTTTCTCCAATCTCTATCTTTACGAGCTTCTTCAAAATGTCTTTTTGCTCTCGTCTTGTTTTTACGACCCATCTCAGCAAGACCAAGTTCTAACCACCCTCCACCAAATTTCTTTTTAAGATCAATACAAGACTGTGCTGCTGTTGCCGCATTATTCCATTTTTCAAGATGGTTATAGGCACTAGCAAGATTAAAATATTTATTATAGTCTTTATCATCTAACTCAGTTGATCTTTTCAAATTATTTGCAGCATCTTCATAATTTTCTTGTTCTATGTACAATAACCCTAAGCGCATGAAACCATCTGAATAATCAGAGTCGATCTGAACAATTGTTTTTAAAACATCTTCTGCTTCTTTGAATTCCTGCTTATCAGTATAAAGTTTTCCTAGATTACCATAAGCCTTTGAATATCCTGGATTAATATCAATGGCCTTTTTATAGTGATCAATTGCCATGTCTACATTACCATCCGATTCATATGCAGTACCAAGGGTAAACCAAGTTTTATCATGGTCTGGTTTGATCTCAATCACTCGGTTCAAAGACTCAATGGCAGCCTTCGATTGGCCCTGTTTCTTTTGCAATACTCCTAATTGAAAATAAGCAAGATAGAATTCTGGATCGAACTCTAGGGCCTTCTCATAATAACTGGTTGCCTTTCCTAGGTCACCACGTTTATAGGATTTATTTCCTGCATTAAGAAACTGCTTTGTCACATTATCCAGACCTTTACGTGCTTTTTTATGTTCAGAGTAAATTTTTAAAGCATTACTGAAATGCCTGGCTGCACCCTCTATGTCTTTCTGTCTGAATCTTGTTAGGCCTTTATAGAATTCTGCATCAGGGAAATAAGGATGTGCTTGGGATATTTTATCATATTCTTCGATCGCCTCTTCAAATAAACTCTGCTGAACATTACGATTTCCATTTTGAATATGTTCTGTGATCTTTCCTATCTTTTCCGACCAGTCACGAAAATCCTCATCAGCCTGGACAGCTTGAATTGAATATTCATTAGCCTTTTTCAAGTCACCTTTATGAAGATTTAATTTAGATAGGGCTTTAAGAGCAGGCGCAAAAGAAGGGTCGACCTTTAAAGCGCTATTAAATAAAGATTCTGCACCACTTACATCACCTGATGAAAGCATTGACTCACCTTCATTGAGTAAGGCTTCTGGATCTTGCCCAAAAACCAAAGTTGACAATAATAAAATTGTAATGTACCTAGAAAAAAACATATTACCTCATCTATATAAATTTTTATTGTTAATGAACAAAATACGAATAGCAGATTTTAATACTAAATAATGAAGATTAGCAGAAATCAATCAATTCTCTGTCGATGCTGGAAGTGGAATGTCATCAACTTGAGTTTTAAGTTTTGTTAGACTATCATTCAACTTTTTAACACTACCATCCACCTTGTCAACCTTACCATCTACTTTATCAACTTTATCACCAATTGAACTTAATTTTTCTTCATTGGTGCGAAAATCCCTTGTCAATGTGATCACTTTTTCACCAATGATCTCCAATTCATTTGCAAGATCACCTAGATCTGTTGCCAATTTCTTACGTGCTTTCAAAGCGTTCTTATCCATGTCCTCTATCTTTGTTGATATCACATCCAAACGATTGGTTAGATCTTTAAGCATTGACCTCATGTCCTGTGCAAGTTGATCTGTCTTTTCATCAAGACTATGGTTTAATTTTTTGATTTCCACTTGATTATCATTGACTCCATCTTCAACATCTCCAAATTTTCCTTGAACTCTAATGACTTCTTGAATGTTATTTGCCAATGCACCAGCCATCATGTCAATTTGATTCTGCTGGTTTTCTTGTATGCTTCTTATGGATTGTATGTCTTTTTTGATTGATGACAAATTACCCGACAATAAATAGGATTGGTTTGCAGTAACGTCCAACTTTTGACTAACTTTTGAAAAATTTTCATTCAGAGTAGATACTGTATCATCAATGCCCCCCATTTCTTGTCTATTTGAAGCAATGTCCACTCTCTGATTGACAAGGTCATCTTGAACATATTCCATCTTCTTTTTTTGCTCACGACCTTGGGAATGCAACCTTAGAAGGTCTATCTCAAATTCATTTTGTAATACCTCTAGGTCTTTGAAAAGTTCATGTAGGTCAGTAAGGGCGGTCTTCAAGGAATCATTCCAGTGATTGACCTGACCTGTTAAATGATTAACATTGCCTTGCAAATATTCTAATCTCTCAGATACAAACGTAAGATCACCTTTCTTTGCAGCATCTTCTCTTCCAAGAATATCAGAAGGTAATAATTTTATGGTACCTTGTTCTGTTTTTAAGAATATCCTATATTGATTCTCATTGACAACTTGACCCTGGACGATCGAACCATCTTTGAGAAAGAAAATGGATAAGTCTTGTGCAGATACTCTGACTGTCACAAGAAGTATAATGACTATGAGTTTTTTTACCATGTGATGCGACTTCTTTAGCAACGGAATCTAAATTATTGCAAGCTCTTGGTCAACTGATTGAAAAATAAAAAAAGCCCGCAACATGTTGGGCTTTTTTGTTGGTGCCGAAGGCCGGACTCGAACCGGCACGGGGTTTCCCCCACATGCCCCTCAAGCATGCGTGTCTACCAATTCCACCA
Source organism: uncultured bacterium (assembly GCA_964478995.1). Taxonomy (GTDB): domain Bacteria; phylum Fidelibacterota; class Marinisomatia; order Marinisomatales; family UBA1611; genus NZWG01. The sequence continues at coordinate 8,634 of CAYZJY010000004.1, read as the reverse complement.
CTTCGGCATGATCTTGTGGCTTTTGCAAACTACGTTGATCCTAAAATAGTGCTAATTAAATATTATTATTCTCCTCCATCAAGATCCAAGGTTGCCTCGCCATCAACGGGTGGGACATTTACAGCAGGTACCTCAGGTCTATTTTCTGCAGCCTGCCTAACCAATGAAGTTCCACTGCTATCACCAGGGCCACTTAGAACGCTAATAATTACCGCTAAAACAAGAAATAAGGTTGCAAGCCAAGTTGTTACCCTACTGAGTACATTTCCTGCGTTCTGGCCACCAAGCACAGAACTAGCAGCATTTCCACCAAATGTACCTGATAGACCACCACCTTGACTGGCCTGCATTAGGACAACTGCAATGAGTAGAAGACTCACAATTGTATGTATCACTATTAAAAATCCTGTCATTTTATATTCTCCTGAACTTCTTCAACAGTTCTTATTATCGATGCAAATGAACTAGCATCCAAACTTGCACCTCCAATTAAAAATCCATCAACCCCTTCTATCTGAATTAGGTCTTCTGCATTCCCTGAATTTACAGAGCCACCATATAAAATGTGCATATCATTGCTACCGTCATGATCTTCACCAATGATCTCCCGAATTAACTCATGGGCCATTTCCACCTGCTCCATATTTGCCGTAATACCAGTACCTATTGCCCATACCGGTTCATAGGCAATAATGCAATTATCAATGTCATTGATCGAAGAAAACCCTTTTTCCAATTGCTCTTTTATAACAAGTTCAGTTGAGCCAGATTCTCTTTGCTCGAGAGTTTCCCCTATGCATAGAATTGGCTTTAACCCATGGGTAAGTAATGCCTTCATTTTCTTATTGATCCACTCATTGGTCTCACCAAAGACATGTCGCCTCTCAGAATGTCCGACGATCACATGACTGGCTCCACAATCTTTGATCATGGGAATCGATATCTCACCAGTAAATGCACCTGTCTCTTCCCAATGGCAATTCTGTGCAGCAACATGAAATGGTGGTTCAACATTCATTTCAAAGAGCCCCGTAAACGGCGGCGCGAAGATAACTGATACAGATTTGATATCCAAAACCAAGTTCATCACCTCACCAACAAAGGATGTTCCTTCTGATGGAAGTTTGTGCATCTTCCAATTCCCCGCGACTATGGGTGTTTTTTTCATTTTATCTCTCCAATGCAGTTATTGCAGGCAATGGGTTTCCACTTAATAATTCCAAAGAAGCACCGCCTCCTGTAGATACGTGGGTCATTTCCTTCATTAATCCAAAACCTTCCAATGCCGCAGCCGTATCACCTCCGCCTACAATGACCTTTGATCCATTGGCAACGCAACTAACGAGGTGGATGGCCATGTCTCTGGTGCCAGACTCAAATCCATCTAATTCAAAGACGCCCATTGGTCCATTCCAGAGTATGGTTTTTGAATTCCCTAAAATACTATTAAACCGATGAATGGAGTCAGGACCAAGATCTAATCCCATCAAGTCATCAGGAATATCCTCAATGGGGAAAGGTCCTTCCTGGGTATTATCTTTTAATGATCTGGCACAAAGTGCATCAGATGGTAAAACTAATTTTGCCCCTTTGACCCTTGCCTTATTCATGATGGCCTTTGCTGTCGATATCATCGCATCATCAACAAGTGAACCTCCTACATTCTTTCCCTTTGCCTTTAAAAAGGTGAAGGACATCCCACCACCGATCACAATATAATCAGCTTTATCTAGAAATTGATCGATCAATCCTAATTTGGTATCTATTTTTGCTCCTCCTAGAACAAGGGTCAATGGAGTTTTTGGCCTAGACATGAATCTCTCTAAATAGTTTAATTCCTTATCCATTAACCAACCTATGCCTGCGTTCTTGAAATGAGGTATCACACCTATATTTGAAGCATGGGACCTATGTGCAGTGCCAAAAGCATCATTGATGAATATTTGACCATGTCTTGCAAGTTGCGTGGAGAATTCCATGGAATTGGATTCCTCACCATCATGAAAACGTAAATTTTCCAATAAATGGATCTCGCCTGGTTTTAGACTAATGGACGTATCAATGGCATCTGTTGATACGCAATTGTCTGAGAATTTGATCGGCATTTCTAAAAGTCCAGCCAATTCCTCTCCCACTGGCATTAGGCTAAGGTCTTCAACGATCTTACCCTTGGGCCTACCCATGTGCGTCATGATCACTACAGCCGCACCTGCATCCAGACAGGTCATTATAGTTGGTAGTGCTGCCTTTATTCTAAAATTATTCGCAACTCTCTCTCCATCCATGGGGACATTAAAATCAGTACGAATCAATATGTTCTTCCCTAGAAGATCGAAGGCTTTAAGTGTCTTTATCATTAAAAGTTAAAAAATGGTGTTCAATGGTGGCATCGCCACAAATGGAATAGTCAGTAGATCTTTTGTCAAAAAAGCCATTAGATAAGCCGTAAATTATGATTATTTACATCTACATCCCAAAGTCGTTTGAAAGAAAATGCATTTTTCTTTCAGCATTAGTTAACATTACCCATGGCTGATTTTTTTGTTGGAAACAATACCAAAATAGATTTTCAAGACCTCATGGGGCATAGAGTCCATGAGATCTTACTCGTTGCAAGCCCTTATGACGCTTTCATCTTGGAGGAAGATGGACACCTGACCGAGCAAATTCTTACGGAATACATAGGAATGAATTTTCATTATGCTCCAAGAGTCACAAGAGTTTCCACTGGCCAACAGGCAATGAGGATCATAAAAAAGAAAAAATTTGACCTTATCATTCTCATGCTGAGGATCGAAGACCAAGATCCGATCTCGTTAGGGAAAAAAATTAAAGAATCATACCCAAAAAAACCTGTCATATTACTCTCTTTCGATGAAACAGAACTTAAACAATTACCTAATGAGATATCTCCAAAGTCTATTAATAGGGTATTTATATGGTCAGGTGATGCAAGTGTTTTTCCTGCCATCATCAAATATATTGAAGATAGGAAAAATGCCAAACAAGACATTACAAATGGAAATGTTCGCTCGATCCTACTGATAGAAGATTCCCCTAGAATGTATTCTGTTTTATTACCACTCATATATAAAGAGATCATGTACCAAACAAAGAACCTTGTAAATCGTAGCCTTAGTCAATCAAGAAGACTGCTACATTTGAGAGGACGACCTAAGATACTATTAACACCGAACTATGAAACTGCTCAAAAATTCTTTAAACAATATAAAGATAACATGATAGGAATCATCTCTGATATTCGATTTCCTAGAAAAGGGATTAAATATTCAGAGGCTGGACTTGATTTCGCAAAATGGGCTAGGGAAATAGACCCATCCATACCGATCCTGCTTCAATCTACCCAAAGTGAAAATGAGAAGATGGCAGATGAGGTAAAATCAAACTTTTTACATAAGGAGTCACCTACACTCCTCAATGACCTTCGTGAATTCATGATCAATAATTTTGGTTTTGGTGATTTCATATTTAGACTCCCCGACCAAAAAGAAGTTGAAAGAGCAACTACCATAGAAGAGTTTGTCCAAGGAATAGAAACCATACCTGTAGAATCATTGCTCCACCATGCCAGTAGCCACCATTTTTCAAACTGGCTCGCAGCAAGAACAGAATTTGGACTTGCATCTAAACTTCGACAAGTATTCGCACATGAATTTAAAGATGGTGAATCCCTAAGGTCATATTTACTAAAACTCCTTTATTCAAATAAAGAGGAATCAAAGGAACGGGTATTGGACTATGCATCTTCGAGATTCGATAGAGATAGGTCAGAATTTTTCAGACTTTGCGGTGGATCATTGGGTGGAAAGGCACGTGGACTTGGATTTGCACGATCAATGATCAATAATTCAGGTGTAAAATCAAAATTCAAGGATATAAATATCCGAGTCCCAAAATGTGCCGTCATAGGTACAAATGAATTCGATCAATTCATGAAGGATAATCAACTATGGGAGATTGCACTACTAGGCACTGATGATAAAAAATTAGAAAAGACCTTCATGAAGGCAAGACTATCCATAGACCTAACTTTAAAATTGGAAGTTTTCATCAAAGATAATACATATCCCTTGGCGGTACGTTCATCTAGTTTATTAGAGGACTCACAATACCAACCACTATCAGGAACATACGAAACATACATGTTAGCAAATAATTCAAGATCTGCTAAAAAAAGACTGAATGAATTGACCCAAGCCATAAAAAAGGTTTTCTCATCAACATTCAAAGGCGAGGCAAGATCTTTATTGGATAATACTGCCCATAGAATTCAAGAAGAAAAAATGGCTATTTTGATACAGGAAGTAGTTGGACAGCCATATCAGGGTAAACGATTCTATCCTACATTTAGTGGAGTGTTACAAAGCATCAATTACTACCCGGTTTCGTACATGAAGCGTGATGAGGGTGTTGCCTACCTTGCCTTAGGTTTTGGGAGAACCATCGTTGATGGCGAAAAATGCCTTAGAATATCACCAGAATATCCTACCATACTCCCTCAATTCTATTCGATCAAGTCAACCAAACAAAGTTCACAGAATGAATTCTACGCCTTACCACTTAAGGCAAAAGACCAAAGTAAAGATGATCTACTACTGTATGACCTAAAACAAGCAGAAGACGATGGTTCACTCAAATGGTCGGGGAGCGTCATTTCTCATGACGATGGTACAATAAGAGACTCGCTATCCACATCTGGATCACGCATTATCTCTTTTGCTCCCATCTTGAAATGGAATTCGATCCCCTTCTCCAAACTAGCAAAAGAGGTGCTCTCTCTAGGAAAAAAGGCATTAGGCTGTCCAGTAGAGATAGAATTTGCGGTTAACATGCATGAAGAAAAGAAACCTGAATTTTGCTTATTACAGATCAAACCCATGGTCGTGACAGGCCTTCATCGATCGTCAAAAGATGAAAAGATTGAATCAAAGGCAAGATTTTGCAAAAGTAGTGTCACCTTGGGGGATGGTATGATCGATGACATAAGAGATCTGGTCATTGTCAAAGAAGAAACATTTGACCCTAGTAAAACAAAAGACATTGCTAAAGAGGTGTCCTCCTTCAATAAAAAATTCAAAAATAAAAAACAATACGTAATATGTGGTCCTGGACGTTGGGGCTCTGCAGACCCTTGGCTAGGAATACCGGTTCAATGGCGTGAGATATCTCAAGCGAAGGCAATTATTGAGGTTGGGTTGAAAGATCTCCCCATCGACCCTTCATTTGGTAGTCATTTCTTCCAAAACATTACAAGTCTACATGTGGCATATTTTACAGTGAATCCAAAGAATAAGGATGATCAACTAGACCTAGGATGGCTTCGCGATGACCATTTGAAAAAATCAAACAAGTATACTAAATGGTATCATTTTGATGAGCCCATGACCATCACTTTGAATGGTACAACAGGCAAAGGGGAGATCTACCAACCCATGGAGAATAAAGAATTGATCATCATGGATGAGGAAGAATCAAGTGGCATATGAGCCTGCCTAGACAACACCTTGGTCTAGCATCGCATCAGCAACCTTGATAAATCCGGCGATATTTGCACCTTTAACATAATTCACTGAACCATTCTCTTGACCATGTTCAACACATGCCTCATGTATGTCCTTCATGATCTGATGCAGTTTGCCATCTACTTCCTCTCTGGTCCAATTTAAACGCATGCTATTTTGACTCATTTCAAGACCACTGGTTGCAACGCCGCCTGCATTTGCTGCCTTACCAGGACCAAATAGAATGTCACTGTCTTGGAATGCATTTACAGCATCAGGGTCTGAAGGCATATTAGCACCCTCTGAGATGACCTTACATCCATTAGATATAAGCATTTGTGCATCCTCCCCATTTATCTCATTCTGAGTAGCGCATGGTAGTGCAATATCGCATGGGACAGTCCATGGTCTTTGACCTTCTAAATAGTTAACCTTAAACTCATCTGCATAGTCCTTGATCCTGCCTCGTCTATTATTTTTTAGATCCATTACCCAAGCAAGTTTTTCGGGATCAATTCCATTCTCGTCATGGATGGAGCCTGATGAATCAGATAGAGTAATGACCCTAGCCCCTAATTGAGTTGCTTTCTCTGTTGCAAATTGAGCAACATTACCCGAGCCTGAAACGGCAACATTCTTACCATCAAAACCATCACCAACTTTTTTGAGCATTTCCTCTGCAAAATAGACACATCCATATCCAGTCGCCTCAGGACGAATCAACGACCCACCCCAGTTGAGACCTTTGCCAGTCAATACTCCAGTAAATTCATTTCTAATTCTCTTATATTGACCAAAGAGAAAACCAATCTCTCTTCCGCCTACGCCAATATCACCTGCCGGTACATCAGTATCAGGTCCAATATGTCTACAAAGTTCTGTCATGAAACTCTGACAAAAACTCATGACCTCATTATCTGACTTTCCCTTAGGGTCAAAGTCAGACCCACCTTTTCCACCACCCATTGGTAGAGTAGTAAGACTATTCTTAAAAACTTGTTCAAACCCAAGAAACTTCAGAATGGAGAGATTCACAGATGGATGAAAACGTAAGCCCCCCTTATAAGGACCAATTGCCGAGTTGAATTCAACACGGAAACCACGATTCACCTCTACATCACCCTTGTCATTTCTCCAAGGCACCCTGAACTGCAGAACTCTCTCTGGCTCTACTACCCTATCAAGGATCCTTGCATGGAGATAATGTGGATTATCTTTTAAAAAATCCCATAAAGACTCTACAACCTCGTGAACAGCCTGATGAAATTCAGCCTCACCTGAATTTCTCACCTTGACAGCATCCATGAACTCTTCTATCGTTGAATACATTTCAATCCTCTATTTGTGAATAGTAATGCTAAAAATTAAGGGAAAGAAATGTCAGATAAAGGGAAAATTCCATTCCTATTTCTCATTGGTTTTAGAGGCAAGTATCACATAATTTTCCTGGCTTTAAAAAACAAATTAATGGCGGAGTAGCTCAGCTGGTTAGAGCACCGGAATCATAATCCGGGTGTCGGGAGTTCAAGTCTCTCCTCCGCTACTTGTAAATCACAAATCAGAAACCCGCTACTTTTAGCGGGTTTTTTGTTATAGGACATTGGACGCACTTATCTCTGACTGAGATATTTTTCAATATAGTATTGATCTAATTCTTTCGAATCATTGTACTCTAGGCGGAGGTCGGCCAAACTAACCTTGAGAGTTTCTACTATTTCTTTATAGGCTGGGTCATCATAAACATTATTCATTTCACTTGGATCGGCATATCTATCATATAATTCCCATTCATCCACATCGTAATAAAAGTGAGCCAATTTATACTTTTCAGTCACGATACCATAATGTCTCTTGACCATGTGAACGGATGGATATTCATAATAGTGATAATAGACAGCATCCCTTGTCCATTCTTTCTCTTCTTCAAGTAACAAGGGCAGCATGCTCTGCCCCTGCATGTCTCTTGGCTGAGTGATATTGGCTGCATCTAGGAACGTTTGTGCAAAATCCAAGTTTTGTACCATTTCAGTTCTTTTTATCCCTGGCTTTATCTTATTGGGCCATCTAATTAAAAATGGCGTTTTAAAGGACTCGTCATAAATGAATCGTTTATCAAACCAACCATGCTCACCCAAGTAAAACCCTTGATCAGATGTATAGATCACAATTGTATTCTCATCCAACCCATTTTGATCTAAATAGTCTAGAACACGACCCAAATTATCATCAACAGAAGAGATGCATCCAAGATAGTCTTGCATGTAACGCTGATATTTCCATTCCATTTTCTCTTTAGTTGTCATCTGTGGCCAATTGGTTTGGAACCATACGTTTATTGAATCTATTACTGGGTCATACATAGCCTTTTGCTGTTCATTAAACCGAACATAGGAAGTTGTAAAGCCATCAGATCCGCCCCAGTTATATGGCTGAACAAATGGTTCAATGTCATTCATTGATGCCATGGTCTCTGGTCTGATCTTTGAGTCATGTCCATACCTCAGATCCTTTAGCAAATTCATCTCTGCAGTTTTGGCCGCAGTTCCTCTATTCTCATAATTATCAAATAATGTCTCAGGTAAAGGGAATTGTTTTTTTGAAAATTCTTTAAACTTCTCTGGGTCCGGCCACCAGGGTCTGTGAGGTGCTTTATGTAGATACATCATTAGAAATGGTCTTTCTTCATCTCTTTTATTTTGTAACCAGTCCAATGTTAGATCTGTAATGATATTGGTCACATAGCCAGTGATGGTGGTATCACCATGGTTAGTAATGAAGTCAGGGTTCACATAGTGCCCCTGACCAGGAAGGATCATGAAATCATCTACACCTTTTGGATTATTACCAAAATGTAGTTTTCCGAACATGGCTGTCTGATATCCAGCCTGTTGGAACAATTGAGGAAATGTCATTTGAGTCGTATCAAATGGTGAACGATTATCGATCTTACCATTAACATGGTTATGCTTGCCTGTTAGAATGGTTGCTCTGGAAGGAGCGCAAATCGAGTTCGTCACACAGGAATTTGTAAATAGTGCACCTTCTTCAGCAATGCGGTCGATATTTGGAGTATGGATCAATCTATCATTATATGCACTAATGGCTTGGTATG
>CAYZJY010000003.1:0-47538 GCA_964478995.1 uncultured bacterium | reverse complement strand
TAAAAAGATCACAGGCCCATTCTATTGCTTCTTTCATATAGTAGTCTCCAAAAGACCAATTACCCAACATCTCAAAGAATGTGTGGTGAAAGGTATCTACGCCTACCTCTTCCAGATCATTATGCTTACCAGAGACTCTAATGCATTTTTGACTATTGACCGCTCTTGAGTGTTCCGCCTGAACCTGATCCAAAAAGATAGGTTTAAACTGATTCATACCAGCATTTGTGAACAGCAGGGTTGGGTCATCTATTGGCACGACTGAGGAACTACGGGTAAATTTGTGCCCCTTGCTCTCAAAATAGTTTATGAAAGATTGTCTTATTTCTTTTGAATTCATGTCAAAAAGAGAAACTTGTCTCCACGCTTGTCATATTGATCATTTCATCCTTGTCCAACACATCACCATCCCCATTCATGTCTTGAAAGGTTCGTCGAAATACATAGGTCAACACCATTCCATTGCCTAGTTTGAGACCAATGTTGTAACCCATTATGGTTGACTCAGAGTATTCAAAATCAAAAGGATTCGGCACATTTCTTTGTTGGTAGAACCACGATGCTTTTTCAATTTTACTAATTGCTTTCTTTAACTTCAATATGGCAGTAAAACTTTGATTTGATGCATCCTGAAAGGAATCGGTCTCAGAATCGTATTGCTCGCCATTAAGATTTTGAAATGCCAATCCTGAATCAAATAGACTCCCAAGGCCGATATTCAATGATGAGTAGAACCCATTTTGCTTGCCATATGTACCTAGTTTCTTTGATTTTGTGATAATCGTACCTTGATTGCCCGTTATGCTCTGGAAAGTTGCACGCTCTACCTCATAAGAACGATCAAAATAACCAAATTCGAAATTACCCTTCGGGATCATTCTAAACTCAAAGTTGAACCTAGCCGGGCCAAATCTTGCAGAGAGTCCAAAAGGTATTATGCCATAACCAGCATCCTCCTCTTCATCCTCCTCTGGATCGATCGTCTTTCCTAATAAGGCTGCATATTGGGAATAGACATCAAGAGATATCTTGCCGTCTCTCAGTATGGGCATCCCAAGATCAAGAGCGAAGGAGTTGAATGACTCTGATTCCTTTTTAATGTTGATCGGCTCTGGTTTTGTTTGGACCCCATCAGGATCAATGACAATTCCCCAGAGAGGATATGTGAAACTCGAATCCGTCCAGCCATCTCCATCAACATCGAATTCATTCAGGGTATCATTATCTGCCCAACCATCTCCATCTGTGTCTAGCCACCAATTATCATTTGTTGGAAAATCATCGACCAGATCAGGACGTCCATCTCCATCGGAGTCCCTAAGACCCAGATATTGATTTCTGTCCCCAACCCAAGATAGACCTGCTGTAATGCCATACTGCACAGGAGCTGATAATCTCATGCCTGCAAGTCCCATGTTTTCCTTGAAATCATTGGTAAACCCATGAATGTTGACACCAAATGCTTGAGTCCTAAACTCCATGCCAACTTTGCGGACTTGGGGATATAATAGCGTGTTTGTATAGTTGTTCAGCAAGACACCATATCCCATGGTCACGTTATCCAAGGCACCTATCTTGAAATAATTTCTATCCCACCTACTCCCGTAACGTACATAGTATATCTTGTCTATGATTGTGTTCTTTACCTTTTCTCCTGATGAGAAGTCCCACTCATCATCATGAATGTTCCCATCTTGGTCAATGTACAACACCATGTCGAATGCAACTGATAATTTGCCAAATGGGATCACAGGTCTTAGTGCAATTTGGTTCCATATTTTTCCATCAATGGTGACTGCACCAAATGCTCCCTGTACAGAACTACTGGCGGAGGTGTTACCAATGTCCAATTCTTCAGACTGACCAAATATCATCCCAAATAAAATTAGAGCGATCATTGATATGGATTTAAATTTCATATATTGGCAGATTTGGGTTCACAAAATTACCGTACGCGTTCAAACTGAACAAAGTTTAATTGAGAAACATGGGTGAATGAGTGGAAAATACATGAAAAAAAACATAAAATTACCAAGATCATTAACTTTCCTTCTGCTATTCATGTCCTCTCTTTATTCAAGAGACATACTCCTAGAATCGATTAGTTTGGATTCCAAGGCCAATGGCATCATGGTAGCGCTAGATACAGACTCTACACTTGGTGATAAGGATGTGACCGCCTGGCAAGCAAATTCAGGATGGTTTTACATCACTCTGTACAAGGTCAAAGGAGATACCTCATTCTTAAGAAAAGATACCTTGCCCAAGGGGGTATTGGATTTTCAGGTCATCCAAGGCGAACAATCATTTCAGGTAGGATTGAGGCTACGAAGGTCAATAGAACATTATGAATTCTCATCAGCCAAAAATAATACTCTGATGGCATCTCTTCATTACTCAACCGAATATTTTTCCACATTGGATTCCATACAAGACAAGAGCAGATCCAAACAAAGAAATGGCATTCCTATTGGAGTTAGAAAGTGGCTATACTTGACAGGTGCAGGAATGACCATATCTGGATCAATCAAAGATAGTGACATCAGATCAAGTCCTCAAACTCAGGCTGGCCTTGCTGTGATATTATCTACATTCATCATTGATGCAATATGGAAAATACTATGAAAGATGCGCTGGTCTATTTTTCATTATTTTGGGCAATATCATTCATAATACTAGGGCTGTATCTTCGCTATAAATATAAAGATAGGTTTGATGACCTGGACCAATAGATTAATATTACTGATCCTTATTCATTCGTTAGGGGTATGTGCGTCCATGTCAGTGAGGGATTCTTATGACATTCTAAAGAATAGCACTATACCCATCCATGCAACACCTCACATAAATAACATGATAAGAAATGGAATAGATGGGTTAGAGGAGCATGAGGTTGCCCAATTGAATCAAATTGGTCTCCAAGTAAGAGAAAATTCTGTGACAGCCCTTAACCCAGTCCTTGATCAAACGCATGACACGAACCATTTCAGATTTTTCTATGCTGTTGATGGTATTGATGCTGTTGAAAACGTGGACTACGTGATCACCATGGGCATCATTTTTGAAGAAGTTTGGTCATTCCATGTCGATACCATGGGGTTTGATCCACCACCCCTTAATTCTGATGGTCTCTATGAGGTTCGCATTGAAAACCTGCCATCATGGTTCTTTGGTTATGCACTCGGAATTGGAGTTGGTGGTACTGCATCCTGTGAGAGTTATATAAAGATGCGTAACTCATACTCTGGAGATCAATTTAGTGATCACACTGAAGAAGACAACATCAAGGTCACCGCTGTGCATGAATTCTTTCATGCCATCCAATTTGACTATAATTGCCATGCTTTTGATCAAAGCCTGTGGTTTATGGAGTCGACTGCAGTATGGAGCGAGGATGAACTTTATGATGACATAAATGACCTTTACAGATACATGCCTTCATGGTTCTCCAATCCTGATAAGCCCATTCATGAATCAAGTTTAAATAATACTCACATGTACGGCTCATTTATTTTTTTCCAATATATTGATGAGCATTTGGGTGGAAGAGAGACACTAAGATCATGCTGGGAAAACTCTAGATATCTTGCAAATCCAAGCCAAGATGTGACCTACGATGCAATAGACAGCGCACTTGAACCACATGGTTCATCATTTGAAGATGCTTACAATAGAATGCGCATCGCAAACCGAATTCTAAGTAATGACATCAATGCAGATCCATATACCTATGAAGAGGCCGAAGGCTATAGAACTATCCTATCTCCCTGGGGCTCTATTTATGGGCCACCAGAACAAACCTTTTTTTTTCAGAAGGGAAATACTGAGACAGTAAGCAATGTATCTCTTGGTCTACATGAAAGTCGGTATTATTCCCTTACCACAGAAAGTCCTGTAAAAGTAACGGCAATTACTTCCAAAGGACAGATCCATCTTTCTTCCATCATAAAACATGATGGAAATAATCAATGGTCGGTACGCTCTGGAAATGAATTGAACATCGATCCAGAGATCGGCATTGACTGGATATCTCTCATTATTTCAGCCATTGGACGTGATAATTCTGATTGGGATTGGTCATTACAGATATCAGACGGATATTCAGAAGATTTTACCTCATTTTCACCATACCCAAATCCTTCATATGGAAAAATAATTTCCATGGACCTACAGGTGATCACTGGCCAAACGATCAAAACAAGTGTATTTGACATTATGGGCCATGAGGTCTGGTCTCAATCCAATGAGTTTATCGAACCCTCTGTGATGACACTTAAATGGAATGGTATTAATAATGGCGGGCATGCTGTATCAAACGGAGTTTACTATTTTCTTGTAGAAGGCAACCATCATAAGAGCACCCACAAGGTGGTTTATCTAAAGAAAAAATGATTCAAATTCAAATGGACTCGAGGTCCTTTCGGATCTTCTCCAAGGTATCTAGATAATCACTTAGACCCTTTTCATGCCTCAGCATGAACTTTAGAGGTTTTGCCTTTGATGGTCTCAATATCACATGCCCCCCTACCTCTTTAAGTATGATTCCATCTATATTAGATAAGAATTTTTCATAAACATCTAATTTGCTTTCATGTGATTCTATCTTTTTTGATATCTTCCTAATGTTTCTCGCATAGGATGATCCATCATCTTCAAACAGTGCCTTACTTAGTTTTTTGTTAAAACGTTTTAGTTCAGGTTCTAATTCTTCGCGCTTGTATTTGATCTCATGAAGTGTCAATCTATAGTGGATGTATTCATCATCAATAAAAACCAAATTCTTCCTGTCTTTTTTAAACCCCTTTTTCAAATCCTTTAAACCATTATGATATGCTTTCTTTGCGATCTGAATATCCTTACTACTAGACTCAATAATTTCTCTATATGATGATGCAGAATCATCAGGCACTGATTCAAGACTATCTCCCGGAGATTCTTTTAGGTTAACATATAATTCGGCTATGCTATTGATCACACTATCAATCTTGGTAAGCGATGATTTCATTTCTTCATATCCTGGTTCTATACTCTCATAGATCCGTAGATCTTTATCTAGATAAAACCGAAGTTCACGTTTCATTATCCTATCAAGGTCTCTCATGTCCCTTGAAACCTTTTTTGACCACTGTTGGGCATCAAGCATGCGGACATCGAGAGCATGGGTATCTTGAAATTTCCAAGGCTTGACCCTTCCAGCACAGTCCATAAAAAAAAACAGGGCTCCTGAATAGACAAGAACCCTGGTAATCTTTAATTGAATTTGCCTCAATATTATAATTTTCCTTCCTGGTCTAATTTTAAAAGGTCATCATAGCCACCTATCGGTTTTTCATCTATGATGATCTGAGGAACGGTCCTACCCCCTGTAATATCAAAGAGGTCATCCCTACTCCATCCTATTTCCTCTATGTCTACATCTTCATAAGTCAATCCCTTTGACTCTAATAAACGTTTTGCAGACTTGCACGGTTGACACCATGATGTAGAATATATTTTAATCGAATAATTCATTATTTTAAAAATAGCAGTTTCTGAATTTGTGTATTTTCACGATACTTGACCATTACGAAATAAGTCCCAGACGCCAGTGTTTTTCCTTGATCATTCGTTCCACTCCATGAGAACTTATAGTTCCCACTAACCAAGACCCTTCTATTAAGGTTCGCGACTTGTCTACCAAGTATGTCATAAATGGAAATATCTACCCTATCCGTAATGGGAATTCTAAGGTCGATGTGAGTATTGGGATTAAATGGATTTGGATAGGCTGGACTTAAAGTAAATTCGTTCGGGATCACCTTTTCATCAACACCCAATGATGCAACATAATTTGAAGGGGCCTCAGTTGTAAAACGAATGACCCTTTCATTTACTAGGGGTGCAGCACCGGGAGCATAGACATTATTGAATACGTATTGGATCCCATAATTTTTCTCAGGTGATTCAATGCCTACCGTAGAATAATTTTTTGTGACATCAACATCTTCGATCTCTAGATATTGGAACTCTATGACCCCATTTCCATCTTCTGTTGGTAATGCGTTCTGGTCATAAAGAATTACCTCAAAGGTCTCTTCGGTTACCTCATCATATCCATTTAATGCCCTAGACCATTCCATGATAAATCGGCCATTATCCTCATCATGTAAAACATATAGATCGATCCACTTATCTATCTCACCATCACCATCTGTATCAATGGTCTCCAGATCGTCCGAAAATGGTGCAAGCATGGCCTTTGGCCCCATGTACATGGGGATGGACATGTTCCAGAAATAATCAATTTCACAACCTTCAAAAGATGTCCAACCATTTGAGCTAACTGTGATCTTGTCGTAATCAACTCCATGGTATTTGAAGAGAAAGGGCAGATCAATATCTACATGATCATCATCGTCTAATTGATAATGAGTTGCATTGTTCCCACCAAAGTTTGGATCTAATTCTACCCAATCAAAGGTTGGCCTTTGTTCATAACCATCGTCCGTATCATCATAGGCCCAATATCCATAATTATTTGGAGCAACAGGAATATTTTGGTTGATGGGAGTTAAGTGTAGAGGAACAGGTTGAGAAAATATCAAGTTTCCATTTTTAATGAATTTAACCAGAAATGTGACATCACTTCCGTATGACACATCTGCAAGAGTAACATTGTAGTTGGTGCCATATGTTGATGATGCAAATGCTATAAAATCAGAGTATTGATCTGATGCACTATTTTGGGATACCTCAGCACCATCTGATAAGGCCACTATCTCAAGCCAGATATCATGGTAATAACCACCAGAATAATTAGTGATGGTCAATTGCGGATCAAATTCAGAACCTGGTACTGGTTGGTTCTCAAATTCTATGTCAAAAACTGGCATTTCAATTTCAATGGAAAAATCACATGTTATTTCCATGTCATTATCATAGGATAGATTCCCTATGAAAGAATTACCTACGTCTGTATCATATGCAATAATCTCAACACCTTCTATTGTTATGGTCTCACCCTCTGCAAGAGACGGAACCTCTATGTCAACGGATGAAGGTAAAACATTATCAGAGAAGGTTATTGTTGCTCCTGAAGCATTGAGAGTATTGCTAGATGTATTTTCCAACACCATACTGAAAGAGAATGTAGAACCAAGGGTTGGTCTTTCACCCTCGCTTTCATTATCGATGATAAGTTCTGAGAGTCGTATCCCATGAACATCGTTCACCATCACCGTTTCATGTCCCTGCACAAAGCCAGCCTTATTCAAATAAACATCAACCGTACCCTGCCCATCTAGATCCAAAGATGTAACGAAATTGCCAGAAGCATCGGTAATTCCCTTTGCAAGCATCTGCCCATCGCTCATGATGCTTATCACTGCATTCATTATGCCATCTCCATTATCAATATCTGTAATCGATAATTCAATAAAAGCATCATTGGATGACAATTCATTGGTTGATATCATGAATTGTCTGGGTCTATCCAAATAGACCTGCAAGGAGGGATCACCTAGAATATTATAGACATTTGCATAAAATTCTTGTGCCTCTCCAGGACCATTCTGTGCTGGAAACTCTTTGGTTAGGCCAAATTGCCCGGCCTGCATTGCCGGTCCGAGTTCAACCACATCGTGGTTCAACATTGCATCGTACATATAGGCATTGATTACATTATTATATTTTGTACTTGTATGGAGATCTGATGGGCCAATGAATGCAACACCACCCTTGGGAACAGTTGGTGTCCCACCCCTCAATACTGCTTCCGAAAGACATGGGTCAACATTATTTGCAAAATCATTTGAATTACATACATAACTCATGAAGACTGGTGTAAGCCATCCATTATTCAGATCATTGACATCCTCCACATGAAATTCTGGATAGTGCCAGCCATTGGCATCTCCCCATCCCCGATAATTGACTATGCCAACGCCATTATCTATGATAGGAATGATATATGATGCACCTTGTTGTACCGGTGGATAAAAAACAGTATCAACCTGACTATACCCATGACCCAATAATTCTTCCATTAGCCAATAGGATGTCCATTTGGGGGTGATGGGTATTGGATATGTATTAGAATAATTACCAGCAACGATGAGCCCTCTATCTAACCAATTATCATCATATGCCAAAGGGTCTCTAGCATATTTAATGGTCTTGGACATGATCACTGCTAGATCTGATAATGAGTCAATGGAAAGTCTCCCTATGAAGACATCTGGAATGACATCGTCTCCTGAAAGATATGTGTACTGTTGATCAGTGACATCATTTTCTGGACCATAATAAAAAGATGGACACTCAGCGAAACCATCTACGTCCCCGATCAAAAGTACGTACTCTAGCATCGGGTCACTTAGGAGGTGATCTTCTATCGCATTCTTGATTTCAGACGCTGACTCTCCGGTCTCAGATAGTGTCAATACAAAAACATCAAATCCTTGAGAATTCTTAAACTCCACAAAATCGTCAAGATACCCTGCAATTCCATCTGGGGAAATGATCAGATAACTTCCTCTCTGTGGATTCATCTGTGATGGTAGGATATTGTAATTATTGGAGACCATGTTGACAAAGGACATGGGTATTGGTTCACCGATCAATTCTTCAGCAGTCTTACCTCGGAAAGATGACTCTCCAGCAAATAATAATGAAGATGATAGGATAAGAAATAGTGTCAATTTTTTAATATGATGCATTTTTTTACAGCCTGTTCAGTTTGAGTTTTTATTTGAATGAAGAACATTCCAGAACCTGTTAGGATACCATTCATGTGACTAAGGTCAAGATCAATGAAACGTCTGCCACTGGATATGTTCTTAATTTTTTTTGAGAGCACATTCTGTCCTAGAATATTGTAGATCTCTACAGATGCATCACCTCCAGGATATCGCTCTATGTCAAGTTGCAGTCTTCCGTAGGAAGGATTGGGATAAATTCCATTTATTCTCATGGGTATTCTAGGGATATTGTTAACTATACTCTCTGTTGCTCCCAGATACCCATCTGACATGGCATATAGGTCAAGTGATCCTATTTCCCATCCTCTATAGTTCACAGTCTGATCAGGTGTAAATGTCATACGTACCCTGACTGAACCAAAGGCACTATCTGAAGTAGCAGTTATCAGTTCAGCATGAAAATCATTCCAACGATGACCTGACCAAGATTGCGAACCCAGTATCACATCATCCTCACTGATAATAGAAACCGAAATTAGATCGAAGTCCCATTCCGTTTCATAGCGATGATCAAGTGCCACTACAATGCGATTACTACCTGTGACATCCACAAGATCAGATTCCATTGATATCTCATCATATGTGGAATCCATGTTTTCATATAAAACCCCTTCCTGAGTTCTCAAGATCATGTCTTCCATGATCCATGTACCGGTTGAGTTCTGCCAAGGTAGTGACTCAGCGAGATTGTGAACCACTCCCTGTTCATATGGTACTGAAAGTTCAAGGTCGGAGTTCAACATGAACGTTTTTTCCCAAGGGACATGGCCATCGCCCATGAAAAACTGTAATTCATATTTCCCCTCTGGTATGACAATTTGATTGTCTCCTGATGATATCTCAACCGCATTTGAACTGAACTCATTTGAAATGGATCCGCTAATTGTAAAATAATCAATCGCATCATGAACCAGCCTGATATTTAACTGGTACATTGGCGCAGGTTCAAGGTAGACATCATGTTCCGTTATACCGCTATTATTAGCAACAAGTGACATTTCCTGATCAAGATATCCTTCTGCCTTGATAATAAAGGTATATGTTCCAACATCTAGGATACGTCTAAAACGCCCGAATTCATTTGTTTTACGGGGTTTCAGTACACTTCCGGAGTGTTCCACGACTTCTACGACTGCGTCTTGGATGGGAGTATTAGTTTGAGCATCGTATACAATGCCTGTGATCTGTGCAGCATCCGCATAGTAGCCTATTGCTCGATCCATCAAATAGACCATCGCGGGTTTTGTCCTAGAAATTGTATTCTCGATCAAGACACTGTCAGGTTGCAAATTAGAGGTACCACATTCAACCAAATATTGAATGCATCCTGTCTCTCTATAGAACCAGTCATGGAGTTTTCCATTCCTCGACCCACTGTAAACTGATAGATAAGTACTTGTACCATCCTCTGTCTCAATTGATCCAGAAAAATGATCTGCGATGGACTTCATTATGCCAAGATCTGGCGATTCCTTTACCTCTTCCCACTTCCATGATGTAAAAACCTTTTCACTTAGATTACCAGACCTAGAACTATGCCAAACAACAGAAAAGACAAAATCGTTTTCCAAGGCTAGGTCTCTGATCGCAATGGACTCATCCTCAGAGAATGGCTCCTCTCCCTTATAGTAATCATAGTGTGATGCATAGTCAGAGTTATCAGGCTCAAGGAATGTATCACCAAAGACCCAATTAAACTCAAAATTCCTATTGAGATCCACTCCGTCAATATCATTCCCTATGGATGGGTCATAATCAAAAAGACCATTGGGAAATGGACCCTCTGCAGAAAGATCTCTCTTATTTTTCCTGTAACTAAGGTCTAGGCCCTCATGAACAACGTTCAAACCTTCAGGATTAGCCGTGGGAATGAACCAAATATCTAGGTATTGTTTAAGTATGCTCATGTGGGTATGAATGCTAGCGTCTGGAAACAATAGATCCTTTATCATGTCGATCACGATCTCTATTCCCAGGATCTCCTCGGCATGCACCTGTCCTATGAATAGGACACGTGGCTCGTCTTCTTTTTGATCGGCATTGTCAGAGATCCTCAGTCCAATGATCGGAATGTTCTCATGGGTAGAATAACCAAGTGTATCTAAATGAACCCAATCATCCAGTTCCTCGATTTGATCCAATGAGTCCAAGAAACCATAGATCTCATCAAGGGAATGATAGCGCTCATCCAATGATTGTCCATAGGTCGGAATGATTAGAAATAAGATTAGCAGATACTTCATCTTTTACTTTAAATAGGTAATTTTTCCTGCTGTTATAATGCTATTTACATTAAATTTATAAAAGTAAATTCCGCTTGCCATTTCTTGCCCATGGATATCCTTTGCATCCCAACTTAAACGAAAAGAACCTCCATTTCCAGGTAGCAAAAGTCTATCAAAAACAAGGTTCCCACGTAGATCAAAAATTTGAAATTCAACTGCCTGTTTATCTGGTAATTCAAAATCAAAGTTGATCCTTCCGTTAAAAGGATTAGGATAGGCCTTGTTGAGTAAAAATGTTTCTGGTAATGTCTTGCAATCATCACATGAGGATGCTGCCAACAACTCTGCCTTCATGAGGGTCCTCCCATAATAATTGGCTAGATCCTCTTTGCCTGAACTCCTAAAATCAATCCAATCCAGAATGAATTCCTCACCAGAGTGATGAGTAATATTCACATTTTGTTGTTTATGGTATGCAATGCAAATGGGTATGCCATTTGATTCAGTCGTCATTCCCTCTCCAATGACATATCCACTACCATAAAGGTCAACTCCATTGATCAGCAGAGGGTCATCATTATAGTAGCCCCTCTCATCTTCCCAAACAATAAAGAATTCGTTATCCTGCACCGAAATCATTCTAGGATTGTACTGGTCAGTGGTATCAGCAGAAAATTGTAAAATCCCATTCTGACCTACAGCACCCGTATTCAGATCTATGATCTCCCCATATATGTCGAAGTCTGAACCATTTCTATAGTCTTGCCATGCAATAAAGACATGGGAGCCATCCTCGTTGAATTGAAAAGTGGCATTTACTTGGTCATTATCTGCATCAACGATGGGTATGCCACCTTCGGTCCATGCAGTGTTCCCGTCCCAATCAATAAATTGTGAATATATGTCAGAGAAATTTCCATCTTGGATCCACACCGCAAGGAGGCCACTACCATTATTCACAGGTCTTACCTGCAAATGCCTTGAATCTGATGAGGAACTACTCAATACATTTCCATTTGGATTCCAACCGATCTCCGTATTTCCTTGCTCATCTATTTTTGAAAACTTGAGTGATGCTGCAGGCCATGCATCCTCCATCCAAAATATCATGTATTTATCATCAGGCGTGGGTACTACTGCCATGACATAGTCGTCTCCATTCGAGTCGACCAGTTCCACCCCCTCGCTTTCAAGGGTCATGTTACCCTCTAGATCTATTTTTTGATAGTATATGTCATAGTTAAATCCACGGCTCTCCGACCAGAAACATCCAACACCATCAGTGGTCTCAGTCAAAAGTACACCGCGCATGTCGAATACAGCATTCAGTGCGACACCTTCTGGATCCCACAAATTATTTAAGTTTTCATCCAATCTATTGACCCTGATGAATTTTGGAGAGGATGACCCATCAAATGTTGCTGCATAGACACCAGTTGAAGTACTTATCACATCAGGTGTAGAAAAATCGGTCTCTGAAGAAGAATTATCCCCAAATGTCAATTTCTTACCATTAGAATCCTGAATCTCCAACCCAGTGACACGCGATCCATAGATCTTTTTTGATGCACGATTATCTTCCCAAATTAGATAAAGATCCTCTTCACCAATTCTATATGCATTCGTATAGTTTACATCGCCATCTAGTCCAAACATTGCAGTGATCCCATTATTCTCCCACTGCGGTGCGAGATCGACCCCTATCTTTTGAACCTTAAGGTCTATGCTGCCGGTTCCTTGATCTCCATAGATACCAAAGGTCCCACTCTGGCCACTACCGACAAGTATGGGTGCAAATTGATAACCAGAGGCATCTGAAATGAATACAGGTTGGTCCACTCCATAGTTTCCACTGGCATCAATATTTTGAAAAAGAATGTCCACATCTGGGAAGGTACCCCTCTCCCATATGACATTAAGATCACCATTTGAACCCGCGGAAAATCTAGCACTGAAATCCACGTCATCAACTGGGTCTATTCGTACACCGTCTTCCCATTGTCTATCACCACTCACATCTATCTTTTGAAAATATTGATCTCCATCGATCGGATCATCTCTCAGATCTTTCCAATTCACAAAGACCTCACCATCAGCACTCCTCTTTACCCTAGGTGCTGTTTGCAGTGCATCATTGTCAGAAATTGCCCTTGGACTCTCAAAGACAAGGCCATCCTGATCGACAAATTGATAAAGCACCTTTGAACTCTCATCACCTTCTTTCCAAGCAATGAACGAAGTGTTTCCTTGTACAAATGTTGCACGTGGCTTTAGTTCTTGCTCATCTGATGCAGCAATTGCCATGCCGTTTTCTTGAAATTGCACTTCCATATCCGTATTCAACCTTTGACCATAGATGTCTGCGTTTGCGCCCTCTCTAAAGTCTGCCCACGCTATAAAAGCCTCTGACCCTCCTGCATATTCAATGGTCTTGGCATTCTGGTTACCTCCTTCAACTACAATAGGCAAGCCAGTACCAGGAGAGACAACATCATGTTCTGCGGATACATGGGTGCCATATATGTCATCGTCAATTCCACTTCTCTTATCTTGCCAGGTCACAAATACTCCACCAAGACTATCTGTACACATGTTTATGGTGATCTGTTTTCCTTCCACCTGCGCAAGTGCAATCCCATTATCGTTCAAGAGCGTCTCACCATTGCTATCTAGATGCTGAAAGAAAATGTCTCCCTGTTCATCGAACCGGTAATCAACCCATGCGACAAAAATTCCTCCATTCCCATCTGTGATGGCGACAGGGTCTTCCTGTCTTCCGGGAAGATCGGTAACGACCGCTCCCTCACTGCCCCATAACAATTGACCATCTTGGTCTATTTTATGGGCAAATATGTTCCGCATTCCAAAACGTGTATCAGACCACACAAATATGGCCTCACCATCAGCACCCGGCGCGACTGTCCTGTACCATTCGACATGGACGCCTTGGCGGATGGGAGCACCATCCTGAGTATCAAACCCAGTTGAAAACAAATACGATATCAAGCTGGCAACGATCACCACCTGTTTCATTTTATTCTATCCTTGATTTTTATTATAATTGATTATTTTTCTACTTTGATCACATGCATTCCCTCGCGGGTGCATGCCAGCAGTCTATCTTTCCAAAAAACTGTCCTATAGGTATAACCAATAGGGAAGATCCCTCTCTCCTCAGGCCGGGTCGGGTCTGATATGTCATACAATGCAATACCCTTTGAGCCTAGTGATAGAGATGCAATATCATCCTTCACGGCAATATGGTCGACCGTAAGATCCTCGGCAAAACGATAGGAAGAACCATCACCTGAGAAACTCCCGATCGGTATGAAATAAGCTCCTGCATCATCGCAAGATACAAATACTCCATCATCAACGATATTTACATTCTCGGCATTACCTTCAGTGTCGATCATTGAAACCAATTCTGGGGTTGAGCCGATTGAACTAATGGTATATAAGTAAACACCCAATTGGTCACCCGCAACAGCGATATGAGCACCGCTATGGGACAATCCTTTCATGGGTGATGATGGACGAATTTGCCCATCACTTTGCATCTGCCATATTTCACCAATAAAAGGTACTTCCTCAAAATCATATTGGGCCCACTTGAACCCATCACCTTCATCTCGGTCTACAAAGTAAATATAAAACGTATCCAATGTGTCTGACAAAATAATGAAGTCCTCATTGTGGCTATCGCCAATTGGAGTCGGAGCATCGAATAGAGTACTATCATATTCATCAAACATGATCTTGGATTGATCCATGATGAAGACCAATGAATTCAAATGGTCGTAATATACACGGCCCACATCCTCAAGGTCAGCCGAGCCAAATGCCTCGTATTGATCTATCATTATTTCAGAATCAATGTTCCATACCTGCAGTCCTGATTGTCCTGCAGCAATAAAGGCGGTATCCCCTTGCATGTGTACATCACGAGAAAATCCACTCGTATTGATCGTCTTTTCAACTGATGTAGACCAGAGGTTCTCCTGGTCTGGCTGGATGCAACTAAATAGCATCAGAGAAAAAAAGACCATTGATGTTTGAATTTTAATATTTATCATAGATCAAGTCCCACTCAATATTAAACCAAAGTTGAATTTGTTTAAAACTTTTAAGATCATTGACCCATGCAAACTCTGAATCTGTGACACGTGTCCTATATCTTGATGAAAAAGTTAGACTAACATTTTCACTCATTTTCTTTTTAACCCATAGATCATATTTCGAGTCTAAGTGACTACGACCAGAATGCAAGGGATCATTGGGGTCTTCAGCATCATACTTTCTTACCTCCAATCGAGCCGATACACCTATTTCACTAATAAAAATTAATTTTTTATTGATCTTGAATGGTAGAAACCATTCGATGGTCTGATAAGAACGATCAAAACTACTTGGACGCAACAGTGGTGCGTATGAAATATTATTGGCTCGTCCTCGATCGATCTGGAGTGCAACAGAACCAATGTTCTTTAACCTGTAATTTATTTTGCCCTTTAAATAGACAATGTCGAGGTCAAACTCCGTAAATGGTTTTGAGTAATACCTCTGAAGATATCCTGAACCAATATTTATCCATGAATACCTTGATAATCTATGGGTCAAGGTAATGGCTTGATTCCTATCAGTGAACTTGCATGAGGCCAAGGCATTCATACTTATGTCCCTATCAACATAATGACGGAGATAAAATTTGTCAAGATGGCGTAATGTGTATTTTATATTTTTATATGATCCCCATCTATAGGTTGCGTCAATTCCTCCTGACCAATATTTCTTGTCAGGCGTATCTCTGTAGTCTGATGTTGCATAGAATGTACTCATTTTGACTGACCTTGAATTATTGATGATCAATGATTTATTGGCTGAGAAGCGAAATCTTGTGACAAAACTATCAAAGGTCTTTGCCCCACCCATCAATGCCATGTCATAGGAAGCTTCTTGGTATTCATCCTTTGAAAAACGCATGACATTGTTATCGTATCCACCGGTGAAAGTAATACCATACTCAATGGGAGTACCTCCATTTAGGCATGAAATTATAATGCTAGTGAATATGATCTTTATGTAATAGCGCATCAGTAAAGTATAAAACGAGTAAGTACGACCTTATCCCTATCTAAAACTTCAATGTCATAACGATGTTTTCCTTTGGGCACATTGATCTCACATGATCTCCATTTTCCTGGAACCTTGTCCATTCTACCCTTGATCTGAGATGCAGATGATCTTTCTGTATTAAAATAATATGTACCCATGACCTTTTCACCCTCACTCACTCTCAGACGATAAGATTCTTCTTGCCCCATTGAGTCTGAGAATTGCAGACGAGTCAATATCCTTAACTTCTTCTCACCTCTTGCCTCTAACTGGAGTGGCAGACCAGGAACACAATCAAAATAGTTGATGGACCTTCCTTCCGTGACCAATTCAACGGAATTTTTATGTACCATGGGCTGCAAGACCTTTTTATTCTTCCCCATCGACTCAAATTCCTTGGAAACAACCCGCATGAGCACCGGATATTTTTGACGGTCATCAGATAAAAGTTCGATAGTGTGTGACCCCTTGTCCAAATTGATGAAATAATTTCCTGAATATGTATAATGATGCTTTGGGTGCTGTATGGATCTGATGGATCTTTGAACCTTGTAACGATGTTTTACACTTACAGTGTCTTTTCCATCTATGATAATGGAATACTGAAACGAATGACTATTCTTCTTCTTACTTAACACAGGATACCTAGATATGAATTCAATGCGGGAAGGTCCCTCCATAGCATAATGAATTCCTTCTCCACGAATTGGGTAATATAATCTCCTCTTCCCATTGACGATCAATATTTCTTTTTCTTCACTGTTTTTCGATGGTCTAAGGAGTTTTGCCTCCAGGGACCATGAAGACATGAAGAGAAGTATAAATATTATTCTTCTATAATAGGCTATCTGGCTCATGTTTTATCAAATGATCTTTTATTTTTCTTTTACTGTGAATGCCAACGGCTATTACGCTGCTCCCTACTATGAAGAGACAAAGTCCAGCGATCCAAACATTATAACGTTCATCCGCATACAAGCCTCCAATTCCTATGTCAGGAATTGGAATAGGCGCAAATGGTATCTTAAACTCCGCTACAAGGGGTCTAATATTAAGAATGTGTAGCCCAGGAACATCATAATTAAGAAACTTTGAAAATACACCTTCTATTCCACCAGGGCGTCCAATATTTTGAATACCTGACCTCCTGACAACTCCAGGTGGAAGAAGTTTAAGGTTAAAACTTGTTCCCAAACTTGCGACACCCCCTCCCACATTGATAACTGCAGCATAGGATGGAATGGACCTCAATGATGAATAGACATCCATTCTATTTTGAATATTATCAGCCAGTCTCTCTTCCCTGATGAGTGGCAGGTCATGCAGACTGATGTTATCAGTGATGATCTTCCTCCCAGCTGGAGATAGTAAACGCCCCATGTCATTTCTACCACCTATGGAAGCCGCCACACTCCTCATAGGAATGAGTTCATTCCTAAAAAGTATATCCTCCATGTCCAGCCACGTAAAATCTACTTGATTTGCTCCCCATTGTGATGCACCAATGCTTGCGATCGTTATGGGAATAAGATCCAAGGCCTTGCACGCGGTCAAGACGGCAATGTTCGCCCCTGGCATCGACCCGGTCATTAAAACAGCAATAGTATCACCTGCCTGTAAATCTAACTGATACATCAGATCCACCATGACTGCAGAAAAATTTGGGTCAAGGGTCG
Source organism: uncultured bacterium (assembly GCA_964478995.1). Classification (GTDB taxonomy): domain Bacteria; phylum Fidelibacterota; class Marinisomatia; order Marinisomatales; family UBA1611; genus NZWG01. The sequence goes on along the minus strand of CAYZJY010000003.1, from coordinate 29,784 downwards.
TTAATTTTGAATCTAGATCTCCCTCATCAGTTGTGATGAGACTAAAGGGACTACCAACAAGACCTGTCTCATTTGGATCATTCTCAATATCAATGAAAACACTTGCCTCCATTCTATGATCTTTAAGGACACCCATTGCCTCTTCCATCAGTCTTGCTGCTTTTATCTTATGGTCATATGAAGGAGATACATCGATTGTCCTAACATTAATGGCAATTAGAAAACAGGTAAGCGCCAATAGAGCTAGCATGACCAGTGTGGATGTCTTTTGAATAGCAGGTATGAAAGGCTGTTTCTTGTAGTTATTCAAAAAGGACTCCTCCAAATAACAATATGACAGACAATTTCACCATCACAGCAGTAAGGATCACTACGGATAGGGTACGGACAATTCCCTGCCTATCCATCCAATTTGCTATAAGGCCAGGAATAATATTACCAATGACCTCTATTGAGCCAATGTCCTGTGGCAAATAAATAAAGTTCCTAGATATATATCCGAAGAAAAAACCAAGTATCAATGCCAAAACGATCCTTCTTTTTCCATACAAGAACATCACTTTTCCCATACCCTGTATGATCGCCCATACAATGATGGCCACAAAAAATGTTACTAAGACCTGTAGCGGTTCATGAAGGAATAACGCTATGTATCCAGGGACAATGATACCTCCCGCAGTGACGCCAAGTGTCTCTGACAACACTAGGCTAAGAAAGATACCTAGACCTATGCTTATCTCAACCATTATGCCTAAATGTTGAGATCAATTCCAATATTTGTTGACCTGCACCCACCTGATTTCCTATTGCATAGATCAAGGTATCATGAGGCAATGCTTCGATCATTGAAATTAGATCATCCAGCGGATCATCAAGACCAACAACATTGACCTTTGATCGGGGAGAATGATGTATTTGTCTCTGGATCGTGCTCCTAACTTTGTCACCCCTAACAATAAAGTGATCTGGTTTTATCTCTTTGAGCGATAGTTCGATCATTTGGCGAGTTCTTGATGGTCTATCATCCCTTGAATTGAAGAAGACACATGTACCACCCTCGGCAGGATATCTATCTATGACGAATTTCCATATTTGTAGGGTAGAAACGGGGTCATTTGCGGCCATGCCATTTACAAACTGGATCCTCTTGTCCCCTACATCAAGATTCCACGCAATCAATGCACCAAGATCTGGTTGGACCTTGTGCATGCCTGAAAGTGCAATGTCACGATCTACACCAGCCTCCCTACATGCATCCAATGCGACTGCAACATTCGAAGGATGCTCCATGTAATTAAATTTATCTAATTCTTCTTGCGTGACCGATGATTCATCCGAACGAATGAACTTGGACTGATTTGCCTTGGTTATATCTTTCATGAGATCTGTTTTTTGATCTTCGCCTGTTATGAGGACCCCATCAACAGGGATCGTGTTACACAATGAGTTTGCAACATCATCCTCTGTTGGGCCCATCTCCTCTAGATGATCTGGTCGAACATTGGTTATAACCCCTATCTGAGATCTTACCATCTGGTGTTCAGCGATCCATTGATACTGTGGCTGGACGGCCATGCATTCCATGACCACAGCATCGGGACGTTCTGATGAAAAATAATTCAATAAACGTACTTGCTCACCAATGGAAGGTAACCGGAGTCTGTGGATGATCCTGTCCTTTCCTTCAGCATCAATGACTCTTGGAGCAGTGCCTGTCGTTTTTGCAAATGTTCTGAGACCACCCTCACGCAGTCCGGCAGCGATCAGCCGTGTTACACTTGATTTTCCTCTTGTACCATTAACGTGGATTCTTAATGGTATTGCATTCAGTGATGACTGATGATTCTGAAATTCAAGGATCCCTGCGAAACAAAGTAATAACGCAAGAGTACCCAGTACAATGATGGGGGTGACTAACATTGCATTTTAGATGGATATTGGTCCTATTCTCCATAGCCCATGATCATCTGGATCAGTGCTATCAGATCCATCACATTGACCATGCCATCGCTATTGATGTCACCAAAATATGGATTGACCTGCCCCTCATAGCCCAAATTAAAATCGACCAAGAGCATGAGATCATAAATGTCAACCTTTTCATCATAATTAAGGTCACCCTCTAGGCGCATCTCAGACCCTCTGGTTGTTATCAATAGAGCCTTCTCATCATCAAGTTCCATTGCTGCAGGGTGGTAAGTATCATTGAATGTATACTGCAAACCTTTGGTCATGGTATGATCTTCGATACCAACAGAACAATAGTTTCCATGGATCTGATCCCAACTATAAGAGCCATAGGATGTATTATTGAATGTCTCATACTGGAGAAGGATCTCTCCATCCCCAGTTGGTGTTACATAATAACTTGGGTCATAGAGTACAGCCTGGAATGTTTCAACAGAATTATTTTGATAGGTTCTAACGCCAGACCATTCAACGTAGAATTTTTTTCCTACCTCATCATGCCAAGTGTATACTCTTCCCCCATTTGAAAGTTTAAGATCATCCCAGAATACAGCTATCATTTTTGCTGGGCCTCCAACGCCAGGCATTTGGTAGTTTCTAAAGGACTCCATGTCAGTCTGTCCCATTGCGATCCAACCATTTGAGGAGATACTGATCTCATCATATTCTTGTCCATAGAACTTGAATGTAAATGGAATATCCACTGTCTCCACATCATCCTGATTGTTACCATTATCTGATAGAGAACTCAAGTGGTTACCAGGACCCCCTTCTCTATCATCTATCTCAACCCAATCATAGGTAGGAGCAAGTAAATAATCAATGTCCTCATTGTCATAGATATAATATCCATGAGAGTCTGGACCTACAGGGTCATTGACCGTTGGCTCTCCTATTTGGACCTCAACGATCGAGTTTGAAACATACCCATCCTCTGTCTCTACACTGACAATAAGATGTGCAACAGCGCCTGGAATGGTCTCTTCCAATGCACTAATCTCAAAATGGTCATCCCCATTAAAAGAGGATCCTCCTGAAGAAACAATTGTCCAAGATCCAAAATCATCGATGATCTCAATGAATGGACTTGCGCACGTGATTGTACCAGAAATGGATACTGCATTGGTTGCACCACTATTATCCAATTCAATTTTAACATGGGAAGATTCTCCAGGACTCAATATGTCGCTCGCAGAGCCTAGCACATCTACACTTGTTGCACTGAGTTCATTCCCTTCAGACACGATGTCTAGAATTCCACCAAAAGAATTACCTTCCTCATCGGTGAAAGAAACCAATAGTTCAAGATCTGTTCCATCAGGAAGTCCCTCACTCAATGTAACAACAAATGGCACACTACCTGAAGCGGTCTCTCCTGATGCAATATCACCAAATTCAGAAATGTTACCAATAGAATCAATGACCACATTTGCATTCGATGACATCAGATGCCCCATGACGTTGGTTGCATCTTCCGAACCATAATTCTTTGCCGTGACATAGATCTCCAAGGTCTCTCCGCCATTCGCAATAAAATTACTATTTCCATTTGAATCTCCTGAATCATCATCATCGATCGTATATGGAGATTCTGCCACACCAATTGCAACTCCAGGATCATTGATCTGGAATGAATTTTGGTATGGATAATGATTTTTCTTGGTAACCGTCACCAATACCTCACCCGTCTCAACCGAGGTTATTGGTAATCGAATGAATCCCTGAGAATTCGTGTGACCTGATTCAAATATCTCATCCCCCATTAAGATCGTGACCCAAGCATCATTGACAGGGCCATTATCTTTGTCTACTGTTATGTCGATGTAATTTTGTCCTTTTGTAATGCTAAACGGATGTGTGACCGTTGTCATCTCAGGATAAGCAGTCCACATTTGAAGAGATGACTCTCCCATCAGGTTATTCCAATGAGTGAAGATATGACAGTAATTATTGGGGTTTGATGGATAGTTCCTATAGAGCATCATCTTCCCATACATGAGGGCTGCACCAGGGGTGTCCATTCCCTCAATGAGAGCAGCATAATAGAAACCCATGTCAACTATGTTATTGAACATGGTGTGTGTCCCAAGTGTTGCGGTTCCGATACATGCAACTGAGCCTTTCGGATTTGAAGATGTTCCAGCCCTGATGAATGATTCAATGAGAGATTCTCCACTGCCTGAGGCAAATGAGCCTGTACCACATGTGATAACTGTCGCAACTGGAAGCATGAATCCATTTGATGTACTATTAACATTGCTTGATCCAAATCCACTCACACCATAATAGCCTCTGTAATTAAAGAAGGAAACCCCATCATTCAATCCTGCGACCATTTGGCTTGGAAAAGATCCACTATAGATAGTATTTACCTCTTCAAAATCAGCTAGGTCCAACATTTCATTGATGCTTTCATTTGTAATGACACAAGATATGCCTGATGTATTTGGGTCACCTACAAGACACGCTCTCTGAAACCAATTCTCATTCATGTAGGGATTTGATTCATAGTTCAGGGTCTTGCTAATGATAGTATTCAAGTGCGAACTACTTGAGAATGATATTCTGCCGATGAATACCTCAGGGTATACATCTCCACCTTCAAGAGTGGTATAGGGGTGGTCACCTTCGCCATTATAGCCGCTATATGACTCGGTCCAGGTTGGAATGTCGTAACTACCTGTTGCATCACCTACTATTGTTACATGGACAGGAGGATTATCCCATGTCTCATACGCTTCCTCAATGTAATCCTTCAGATTATTCTTATTATTGACAACATTAGAAGATGAGACATATTGCACATCATAACCGACCCTCTTTTTCCAATCCATTAATTCCTCTACAGTTCCTAGTAGATTGCCAATGTTATTTGGTAAAACATATAGGATCGCTGGCCTTTGGTAATCTTCATCGTCTCTTTCAAGCGTGCTATAATTGACCAGCAATGACTCATATAATTTTTCAAACTCACGTGACCGTTTCTCAGGGATGAATGGCATTTCAACCGAACCTGTCTCGACCAACTCCAACTCAACACTCTGTATGATCGTTAATGTTTTAGAGACTGGATCATATTGAAAAGGTGTCAATGAGACCTGTACCATTGCAATGTCTCTAAAGACCATTGGCTGAGATACAGTAGCGATATTTTCAGGGAAGGGTGTGGTCTGACCATAGGCATTACCCTTGCTAAATACTCCTGTTGGCTCTGAGTCCCATGTGTCAAATGGGAGGACCTCAACATCTTCAATGATCTCAAACTCTTGGATCGATGCCTGGACGGTAAAGGATCTACCTGGTTCAACTGCATAGTAGGTTGATATCGTTGGGAGATCTGGCTGCCCTGGCTCAGATCTTGAACCCGCTCCTACCATCTCTGGTCTTATGTATGGAACACCGTCTTGCTCCATTTGTTTGATCTCATAACCAGGATTAGTGAAACTTAATCTATTCTCCATGGACGTGATACCAAAGCCACCATGTGTGACCTCAGTATTGACCTGAGATGCAATTAAGTTACCTAGCACTGCAATTATCCATAGCCAATCGCGTATTTTTGTCATGTCTGCCTCTAATGTATGATCAATAAATGAAAGAATTCAGGGTAGTAGAAACTACCAATATATGCCCCCGTTCCTGCAAATGATAAAAACGGTCCCATTGGCATTGCTCTATCCTTGTCAAATCCCTTCACTAGAGAAACGCCTATCCAAGCCAACAAACTCAAGACAGAGGCACCAAATAAGGTCAGGGCCATCCGCATGGGTCCCAACCAAGCTCCTAGAACTATGCCCATTTGTATGTCTCCATAGCCCATGCCTTGGCGTTTGGTGAGCATCCATAGCATGCCCATGATGCCAAGGGGAATGAATGCCCCTACGAATATACCCCATAGCGCTGCAGAAAGAAAGATCACGTCAAAAAGAATGCCGATCAATGTTGCCACAATACCAATGATTATAAAGATGAGAGGGATCTGAAACGTATGATAGTCAATGACAGATATGCCTGCCAATGTCATGGAGACCAATGAAAATACAAAGGCCTCAGGCATGTTTAAATTAAGGAAAGCCCATGTCGAAAGACCAATACCCATGATCTCAAGCATGGGATTCATGTTATCCATGACAAACTGATCAATGGAAAGCCAATTGACAAGAATTTTTACTGAGAATCCTAAGATGGCACCAAACAAGATAATGAAGATCATTTCCATGTCATAAACCTGACTGAAGTGCTGAACCTAGATGAAAAACGGGTAAGTAGGTTAGAACGACCATTAATGCGATCACTGCCCCAACGAGTAAGATGAGTAGTGGCTCTATTAAGGTTGTCATTCTATCGACCAATGCATCTACTTGTTTCTGGTAATAATCTGCAGCTCTATCAAGGAGGTCATCCAACTCTCCTGTGTCCTCACCCGTGGATGCCAACTGCAGCAATATAGATGGAAACACCTCTGTCCTCCTTAGCGCTGTGGAAATATTGTATCCATCTCTTATGAGGTCTGAGGCATCATCGATCGCTCTTTCATAGACTTTGTTATCAACAACCTTACGTAATAAAGCAGTCGTTTCCAATACAGGGACACCTGCACCTATCAGAATGCCAAATGTCTTACAGAATTTATTCAATATGGATTGTTCCGTCAGAGTTCCAAACACAGGGATCTTCAATAAAAATGAATCAAGTGCAAAGCCGCCTCTCTGAGTTTTTGATATGAGCCAAATAATTGACAGGATCGTAAATGTGACAAATGCAAGAAAACCAACATTATTACCAAACCAAGTACTAAAGTCTATCATCTGTCTTGTTGCGGCAGGAAGACCCGCACCTAATTGAGCATAGACCTGCGAAAATTTTGGAATGATGACCAAAAGCATGACCATGAGCATGCCAATGAGAAAAAAGATCATGAAGATAGGATAGTTCATCGCAGACTTGACCTTCCTTCGAGTATCATCTAGGTTCTCTAGATAGGAAGACAATTGCTCTAATATCTCATTAAGATTACCACTGACCTCACCCGCTTTCACCATGGCAACAAATAAAGTATTGAAAACTCCAGGGTGCCTTGATAAAGATTCTGATAGATTGAGTCCCTTTCGGATATTGTCACTTACCGTCCCAAGAATCTTTTTGAACTTTCTATGCTTCTCTTCTGCTCCTAGACTCTGAATGGCTCTCTCTAGGGTCAATCCAGCTGAGAACATGGTTGCCAATTGTCTGGTAAAAAAAACAATATTTGATAGAGGGATCCTGTTCTTTGCCTTCTCAATGGAAAGTTGTATCTCATCGATGAATGGCCCAAGAAAATCAAATGTATCATCAATCTCCTTTAGGGAAATGACCATCTGCCCATTAGCAGATAATTTCTGTATCGCTGTATCCAACGAATCAGCACGGATCTCGCCCTCTTTTCTCTTGCCTTCAGAATCCTTTGTCAAATAATTAAATATGGCCACTATAAATCTTCAACTGTTGATCTCATGATCTCCTCAATGGACGTAGTACCATCCATTACTCTTGAAAGTCCTGCATCCCTCAAAGTTGTCATTCCATTTTCTAATGCTGTCTGCCTGATCTCATCTTCATTTGCATTATCAAAAACAAGTTTCCTTAGATCTCTGGCCATTGGAATCATCTCAAAGATCGCCAGTCTACCCTTATATCCAGTATTTCGACATTCAGCACAGCCCTTGCCCTTGAATAAAGGACCATCTATTTTATCCTTTTCAAGCCCAACAACCATTAATTCTTCTTTTGTCGGAACGTATTCCTCTTTGCAATTGGTACATAGTCTTCTGACAAGCCTCTGAGCCATTACAAGGTTAAGACACGACCCAACCAGAAACGGTGCAATGCCAATGTCTAAAAGCCTAGTGATCGTTCCAGGAGCATCATTAGCGTGTACCGTTGAAAAAACAAGGTGACCAGTTAAAGCAAATTTTACGGCGATGTCCGCTGTCTCCTCATCGCGGATCTCACCGATCAATAGAACGTCAGGGTCTTGCCTAAGTATGGATCTAAGTGTCGAACCAAATGTGAGACCAATATCCTCAAAGACCTGAACCTGGTTCACACCGTCTAGTTGATATTCGACAGGGTCTTCCACGGTGGTTATGTTTGTCCTCTCACTCTTGATCTCCTTTAACGCGGCATAGAGCGAGGTTGATTTACCCGAGCCTGTGGGACCAGAGACCACGACCATGCCATAAGGCTGGTTGATGACCTTTTTGAATGTTCCTAGATTTTGTTTTGGAAAACCAAGCGAGGTCAGGTTGAAGTCAAAGCCTGTTTTGTCAAGAAGACGCATGACAACCTTTTCACCATAGACAGTTGGTAATATTGATACACGAATATCTATGTCCTTATTTGGAGATTTGACCGAAAATCGTCCATCTTGAGGCAAACGTTTCTCTGCAATATTCAAATTTGAAAGGATCTTGATCCTAGTGACAAGACCGCTCAATGACGTGATCGGGGGTGTCATTATCGTTTGCAGCACACCATCAATTCTTATGCGCACATAGACCTGAGCCTCCATGGGCTCAATGTGAATATCCGTCGCACGCTCCTTGATCGACTCTTGGAAGATCAAATTAACTAATTTTACTATGGGGGCATCTTCCTCAGATGCCTTGTCAGGAGAAAGATCGACCTCCTCCTGAGAGCCCTCCTCACCAGAGATGACCGTGATACTATCAATGGTCTCAGCGACCTCTGCCGTCTTTTGGATCTCGCCATAGACCTTGTCGAGTGCCTTTTCCAATAGATCAGGTCCCGCAACAAGGATATCAGGATTTAAATTCGTCAGTCTCTTGATCGAATCAACAGACACAACATCATCTGGATCTTCCATGGCAACAACAATGGTCGTTTCATTGCTGCTTACCCCTAGAACCCTATTCTCTCTTGCAAAATCCTCAGGGATCAATGCAGCAACCTGAGAATCTGCTTCTAGGAGAATGAAATTGTCTGCCTTCTTATAACCGAGTTGCTGACTATAAGCGGTAGCGAAGTCATCTTCTTCAATGAGGCCCATCTCTATGAGGGTTACCCCAATTTTTTCATTGGTCGTCTTTTGCTCTGCAAGTGCCTCATTTATACCACCCTCGGTGGCCTTACCATTCTTGACAAGGATCTCACCGATCTTTGAGAATTGGGGGTTGAATTCTTGACTCATTTTCTATTCCCTTGAACTATAATTAATCGCAATCTTGGCCTGTTCTTACCAACAGGATATCCAATGGGTCGCTGGATGTGATCTCTGGTATCAATAAGGTAGCTCCCATGCTAGCAGTAAAATCATCGTAAGTACAAACACCATCATCCTCATTTGCTAGAGTACATAGTCCGCGATCAAATTTGACAATTATTCTCGCATATCCATCTTCATCGGTCTTGACAACTGGCTCACAGTTTATCATTGAGTATCCATCCCAGTATCCATTCCCCTCTCCTTGGTCGAATGTATTTGGTACACCATCATATCCCCAATCATTGAAGAATTCTGATACCTCTGCAGTATCGATCAATCCATCTCCATCGAGGTCAAACGAATCATGACTTTGATTGAATGTACCCATGTCTAGCGTCTGAGGGTCATCATCAGCACCATAATCACGCCAGGTAAAACACCCATCCCCTTCTCCTGCACCAAGGACACCTTCATCTGTCCATCCTTCACTTTCATACTGTACTTCCGCCCAAGCACTTACACCAGTCCCGCCAAATGCCACAGGTGCATCGACAACGGGATTACCATAATAATCAATTACGAGTGCAGAGATCTGTATTTCTGCTACGGTTGATGGAGGTAGACTAAAGTCATGGTAGGTAGCCTCAGCTAGCAATGTGACCTGACCTGGGAGAAAAAATAGGGTAGCATCTCCCTCATCCTCATTAATGTAAGAATAGACCGAATCACCATTTGCACCAAATGTAAGCGCTCGTACCTGGGCTATGTCACCTATGGCATCAGTAGAGTAAACAATATTTGTTCTGGCCACACCTGGAGTCGCCGTACCACTCAATACACCTTCGTTGTTGGTATAACTTACACCCTCGACCATCGCATCTATGGTCGTATCCGGCAGAAGTGGATTAATGGACCAATACACGTAGGTAGAATCCTCGACCGGGTTACTCCACTTGTCGTACACTATTGCAGCACATTCGGTCTGATAGAAACCACCTCCAATGGCCTCAGTACTATTGGGGTCATACTCAGCCTCAATATAGTAGGGAGCACCAGAGGCAATGATGACAGGTACAGATATACTTTCCAATTCATTATTCAGTGTATCACATATCGATGTCTCTATCGTATTTGTTGTTGCCTTGATCCTCACAGGTCCGGGCTCTGAACCACTATTAAGAGATACCGTTGCAATGCCATTGACACTCTCCACGTTTATGGTTGTCAGTCCTGGTGAATTGAGGTAGGTACCTTCAAGAATCGGCTCAAGCGTGAAGTTTACTGTTATTGGGGTTGTCAAAAGGTTACCATTGCTATCGTAGATCTCCGCCTTGATATCCGTTGACTCAATTCCACCACCATCCTTTACAACGATCTCACTAGGATTTGATGCTGGAATCTCAATGTAGGCACAAGAACCCACGGCACTCTCACTACCTATGACGATCTGTTTTTGAACCGTTACCGTATCACCGATCGCAGGGTGGTAGAATGATGTATTGACCAGACCTGGTCCAACATTGTCACTAAAACTATATGATTCAAAGGTCGTATTGATCCTTCCGGTTGCATCTGTATAGCAGGTATCAGAACATTCGATGCTACCATTATCGGATTCGATGTTTAATAGAACGCCTCCAAGTTCATGCCCATAGGCATTCTGAAGCAAAACCTCGTATTCGCTGCTTGCACCAAGTTCTATCTGAGAACTTGCCGTAATGTTCATGGTGTATGGCCATACTTGTTCCTTTTGGCTGAATACGGAGAATTCAACATTATCAATGATGTCCTCTGTGTACTTCACAGTGACGATGGCTCCAGAAGATGCAGTGGTCTCTATTTTTTCTGCACCATCTGATGGAGTGAACCTTGCATAGGCATACCCATTCCCACCCATGTCAGGAAAACCAAATTCCTTGAAATTAGGAACATATTTAGTTGAGGGATCACTTGTATCAAATGATCCTTCAGTATCTGAGGAAAATTGAATTGATTTACTGTTGACCCCATTGCCCTCACCATCCAATAGTCTTGCTATGACCACAACGGAAGTTTTTGCCTCAGGGTCGGACAAAACCTCACCTACTATGGTTGGATTTGAGGTCGAACCATGGACGAAAGCATGTGAAAGTTCTAGAGATCCTGTTTCAACGGCATCCTCTGTCTCCACAGGGAGCCGATCATCACATGATAATGTAAAAAGAAAAACACATGAGATGATCATGCTGCTAATGATTTTAAAATATTTCATGCTACTCCCCTTTTCCCTCAGATGATTCTAGTTCTTCTGCTTGAACTTCAATTCCATCTCCAGTATCCAATTCTATTTTGTCCTGCGGTGATTGCCCACCAATGACATATTTCTCATAATCTGATACTTCCTTGGACTTCACTATGCCAGTGTAGGCATCTTCTATGATCTTTGGTGTGATCTGGATGACCAGGTCCGTCTTTCTTTCTATCACACCTCTAGAGGTGAATATCTTCTCACCCAAATAGGGTATCTTATGAAGGATCGGAACCTTAAAGGTTGTCTTCTTCTTGTCATTGCTCAATAGACCACCAATTATAATGGACTCACCATCCCTAACCCTTATGGTACTGGATGAAGCCCTGCTCTTAACTCTTGGTATATTTGCATCTGGGCCAATGAATTCAAATATGGTTGACACCTCAGGCTCCACTTTGACAGTGATGTATCCATCGGTATTGACCGTTGGCAGAACGTTTAATTTTATTCCCACTTCTTCCTTTTGAACCTGCACTTGGCCACCAACACCACCTGAACTAAGGATGTAAGGTACAATGTCCACCAGTTTGATGTTTGCCTCCCTACCATTGATCGTTGTGAGCCTAGAATCTGCCAACACCTCTGCCTTATTATTTCTCAAAAGCATGTCAAGGGTCAGTTCAAATGCTGTTAGTTGTCTACTAAAATATTTTGGTAATATTCCTGTCTTGTCCTTATCTGTCATCTTGCTCAATCTGTTAAAGCCCATTGTAGCAGGTAATTCACCTATCGTTTGATCATCGGGCACAATCGACCCTCCGCCTTCTTCAAGAGGCACACCATTCTCTGCTAGAATGGTCTTGTAATTGGATATCTTTGACCAGTCTAGTCCCAATTGCTCCTCAATATCTGCAGCAACCTCTATCAAACGGGTCTCCAGCATGATCTGGATCGCTGGGACATCGACACTCTCAACAACTTTTATTATCTCTGCTATTTTCTTTGGGGATGCATTGACCAGAAGTTTATTGCCAGGAATGTCAACCTGGATCTGGTCAGAGATATCCTGGAGGAGATTCTTTACATCCTCAGCAGCAGCATATTTCAATGTGAGAACGTAAGAGGTGACCCCAACCTCTTCCTTCAATTTCTTTGGATCAGCGATGAGGAATGAATTTCCAACAACCTCATAACCCAGACCTACTGCCCTAACGACCAGATTGATCGCTTGCTCGATCGGGACCTCATCCAAATGGATCGAGACCTTGTCCTGCTTATTGACATTGGGATCAGTGACTATGTTATATCCACTCTCTTTCGCCAATATGGCTAAGATGCTGGGTAAAAAGGCATCCTCTGCATGTATCGTTATCAAGGTATTATCCTCAGCAGACCCATCCTCGATCGACTGCCCATGGAGAGGTCCATGGGTAGTGACCATGATCGCAATAGCGATCAAAATTTTCCAATGCTTAATCATTCGTTTATCCTTCATAATTTTTTCCAAATATCTCATGTTGATGTCTCATACCCTGGCGCAGGATAAGATTTCTTTCCACCGCTAGTTCGAATGGTAACCTTAGTCCCATCGATCTCCACAATGGTGCCTATGTTAGGTACATCATCTCCTACCGAGACAGTGAATGCCTTACCTCGATAATTGATCTGTGCCTGGAAATGGTCATCCCTCTGATAGACCAGAGCAACTCGGATCGCATTCCTATTTCGTTTCACTCTGCGCCCAGACCCATCTGCAAGTGGAAGCACATTTGTCAGCAGCATGGGTGTATTCTGGATCATGAATGAGTAGTTGCTCCGCTCCTCAAGTCTCCCTTCTAGATAGGAAATGATATTCTCAAGTTCTTTATCGGTACCAAACTGAAGGTCGGCCGCTGCCGCCTTGAGACGATTATATTTGTTATTCATGGGAAATAGTTTAAAACTCGTCGCCACAAGAGAGAGAATGGTAAACCCGACCAGAAGATTCCATATTGTTATCGATCTATCGCTCATGATACCGCCTTATTTTTTGATTTGACCAGGGTTATGGTTGACAGATTCACGACAAATTCCTGATAGATCAGTCTCTCCTCATCCGTATTTGCCTTGATCCTCTCGATACCATTCTTGACCTCAAACTCATCTATGGTTATCAGCCTAGGGGAACGCTCTATCTCTGTGAGAAATTTTCCGAACTGATCATAAGAACACTCCAACGTGATGATGTAGGGTGCTTTGAAATAGGTGATCTTGTCAATACGAGTTTTTGGCTTTATGCCTAGGAGTTTGATGTCCAGATCTTCCAACATGTCTGTCAGGTTATTCAAGAATGGGAGACTAGCATCATCAGCAAGAGAGTCTGCCTTTGATAGGGCAAGATTCTCTTGAAACAGCGTGAAGACGCGGTCCAGCTGGCTGGCAAGGATCTGAGCACTGATCAAATTCTCGTTAAGTTCCTGCTGCTCTTCCTCCAATACTCTTATCTCAAAGGGTTTGTCACCGATCAAGAAAGATGCACTGGCCCAATAGGTCAAGGTCAACACAATCAAGCAACCAAATAAAATGATATTTCTTTTTTCTACCATGATCAATATCAGGAGAAATTCTTCTTCCTGCTCCTCTTTGAACTCGCCTCGATCTCAAACCTAACAATGTCCTGGCCTCTAACATTGACCTTGCTGTGCCCTACGTATTTGATCTTGCTGAAATTATTTGAGAATTCCTTATTCTTTCTAAGGGTTTGGACATATTCATCTATGATCTCAAAATCCTTACGATCCTCAAAAGTAAGTGCGATGCCCTTGATGATCAATTTTTGCCTCTTGTACCTCAAGCCTGTGATGGCAATGTCATCCGGTGTAAGTGCGCCCATTTTCTCTAGATTTCGTGCCCACAAGAAGCGGTCCTGTTCGAGATCGGCAAATGAGAGGATGTCATCCTTTGATAGATTCTTCCCCTCTGATTGTAGTTTATCGATCTCATCCTTAAGTCTCGCTATCTCCGTTTCCTTTTTGTCAATAATACTGTCGTACCCAGAACTTATGATCCATACTCTGGCATTCACGCCAATGAGCAACGCGATCAGAACCCCAAAAACGGTCCAACGTACCTTCTCACGGACCCTAGCTTGGAGGGTCTCCGCACTTTCAGCCTTGTTCAGGTTGATAACGATATAATGTTTATCCAACGTTCATACCTCCACGTATTCCTAGCCCCAATGCCGTTGTGAACTGACTTGGGTTTGATGTAGATACATCTTCTGCACCGACCATGGACTCAAAGGGGTCGAATACAGCACAATCAATGTTCAATTTATCATTGACGATCCCAGTAAGTCCTGGGGTACTCGCTGCACCACCCGTTAAAAATATCTTCAGAAAAAAACTCTGCCCTGTCTGTTTTGCATAGAACCTCAATGACCTACGCATGTCCTCTACAAGGCTATCATAGACCGTACGCTCTGCAATGCCAACACCATCTCCTGTGATGCCATCATTCTTTGATGCAGCTATGCCATCTCGATACAACATGTCTTGAGCCTCTATGTAACCGATCTCTTTCTTTTCAGATAATTCCTTGACAAAATGATGTCCTCCTATTGGAAGGTCTCTTGTGAAGAACTGCTCACCCTTGCCATAGACCACTAGGGTTGATGAAATTGCGCCTATGTCAAGCATGACCACAAGCCCATCCTCCGGTATGTCCTTTATGAAAGAGAAGGCATTGCTCATTGCGATTGGATTGACATCTACGACTCCAGGCTTGAGCCCACACTCTTTTAAAAGATCCAGGTGATTATTGAGCACACCTTTGGTACAAGCAACCAGTCCAACATCGATCTTGTCAACCTCTTTCTTGTTAGAGCCTATGATCTGATAGTCGATCACCGCATCTGTTCCATCCATGGGAATGTGCTTCCTAGCCTCAAAGGTCATGGCAGATTCAAGCTCATCTGATGGCATCTCCATTGTCGTGATCTGCTTTATGCTCGCCGATGAGCCATTAATTCCCGATATAATACCCTTTGCCTTCTTGGGATTGAAACCCTGCTGCCTAAAAAGTTCCTTAACTGCCATGACCCAGTGAGAGTGATCGATCTTCTCAGGGTCGTAGGCTGAATTGGGCTCAGGCACGAGCCGCGATCCTGCATCGATGAGTTTATATCCATCCTTGGTCTTGTCAGCCACGACCATCTTTACATACTGTCTGCCTATGTCTAATCCTAGATACATTATCGTTTCCTAGTCCTGATTGTGGTTCCTTGCCTCGCCATAAGAGGCCATTTTTAATATGACTGAATTGTTCGTGCTCTGGAGATCTGGGAAATATGGCGGCGGGTTAAGCTGAAGATTCCAATCATAGTTATAATCTTTATCATAACCAATGTCACCGGTCATGTAAGGTCCCGTTGCATTTCTCTTCATGTAGCCTCTTCTAAACTGCACCACTGATCCCCATAGTCTGACATAGCCTCGATAATCACCTTGGTTGTTACTTGAATAAAGTCCTGATACATCCTCATGGCGATAATTATTCCTGTGCCCTCCACGGCCATCGGCAATAGGTAGGTTATCGTAGCCTGATGCCAATGATGGACCAGAATAACCTACAGTCGTATTCTGCCAATAATGTGATATGAAGCCACCATTCATTGCCAGGATGGCTGCATTGATCTTAATGTTCCCACTGCCAGTTCCTCCACTTCTTGCTCCATTGGGCAAGGTATTGGCAATGATCACACTTCCTCCAGATATGAGCCCAAGAACATTATTTGATCCTCCATTCGATGGATGTATGATCTCCCCACTAGATTGTGAGTCAGAATATACCACATCATCGATCAGCCATATGTTGCCCCATACTCTGTCAATGGCATTGCTACTCGAATGGACTCTGTATTCGGTATAATCATCTGTCACAATGGTGTACCTTCCAGAGACGGTACCTCGAACAAGTACCTGTCCTCCCTTGACATAGATGACCTCAGGTGCATTTCCTAATGCGAAGAACGATCTGCTCATGAAGACATGCTCGCTATTATATATCTCATCAGGACAGGTAAAGATATCGCAAGAGGTGCCACCAGCCGTCCAATAATCAAAGTCAAAGTGTTGTCTGCCTCCCGCTTCGCAATAGCCGGTCCAGCCCTCTGGATCCAACTGTGTTCTATCATGGTCGTGGTAGAGTATGTGATTGTTCCACTCGAAATCATCATTCAACCCATCGCTGGCACTCGTATTGACAAAAGTGACATTCTCACCATGATCAAAACCAACGCCTTCTGGTCCATTGTATGATACCGTCTCAGGTAATAGTTGCACAGTTACATTATCATTTATTTCATCCCATCCAGTGGCTGTGAATGCAAGAACTTTCGTATTATCATCGTTATAGACTAGGATCTGGTCACCAGTGTTTATATCAAAATCACCATTTGTCAGTAGGGTGAGGAGGCTTACACCATCAAGAGTGATACCATCTAATATAAAAAAATTGGGATCATAACTATTGGTTTCCTCATCAAAATCACTTGGGAATGTGCGCAACCCAAATTCCATGACACTAACTCCAGTACTTACCCCATCCCAGAGATAATTGAACTGTGATGGAGGATTTCCTACAGGTGGGATGTTGTAGGTCCATTGCGTGGCCCAATAGCCACCTTCAACAAAATTGATCTCCGTCATGATCAGGGTATCTTTTTTTCCTGGTCTGAATAGTTTGCTATCAGCCTCAAAGGTCCTCGTTGCATTATTCTTCGCTATCTCTGCAGAATTATCAGGAGGATAGATGATCTGTGAGACCGTGTCCAAAATAGTATTTCCATCGTCATCCTCGAACAGGTCACCCTCATCACATGAACCATAATTTATTGCGTTGCCATTTTCTTCGATCGCCTCGAATGTAACGTTCACCTCACCACTGAATTCAGGACAGCCCCAGTTGCTCATTGTCATGACACCATTGGTATGGACCTTGCCCTCAAGATTATCATTCGGTCCAAAATTCACAGTTCCTGTATTTCCAGGTCCTATTGGATATTCCTCATGGGTAAAATACATGTATTCTTCAAAGCCTTGTGCTCTCATTGAGGTAAAAACCCGTCTCTCAATAGATACATTGGTACCACTTGGAGTCATGTAATCAGCGACTCCTGTCGAATAGGCAACATACTCCTTGCGAGTAGAATTTGGTAATAACTGGGTGGAGCAAGCGATGTCCTTGTACATGCCAATGGGCCTATTATTCTCATCTCTACCATAGTTTACCCCATCGGTTAATAAAAGAGTATCAGACACTATATATGGAAGAACAACAATGCCCACATCATTCAGACCTGCCTCAGCAGCGTAAAGCGCTTTCCACTCAGTATATCTATATTTTTCCATGGCAGACTGACTGAACGAATTCTTCAGATAGGCAACCGTAAATGACATGCTCACTAATGTGAATAACAAGGCCAATGGCGCTGCGCTCCCTTTTGACAAGGATCTATGCATCAGGGTTTAACCCCATTGCATTGGTCATCTTTGTCTGGATATATGTTGTACCCATGAACACGGTCCTGTGATATACATGCTGTTCTTTGACAGGCTGAAAGGACTCGTCCATGACATCCGTCTCCATTGCAAGGACAAGGGTCAATTCCATGTATGAATTCTTAAACGTAGACGAACCAAGGTTAGGCTGCATGTCATATTCAACCACAAAATCATCCACATAGACCGTTCTCTTATTTGGCCCTCTGAATACACCTTCTCTTGGAAAAGTAAGCACACCATCAACCGGGACATTGCCATTGAACTGGATCCCTGCCCTATCGTCACAAGAAATGGTCAACTCAGGTGATAGATCGGTAAAGTATCTATAAAGTCTCAATCTTGAAAAACCGTTGAAACTATCGAACTCAACCTTTTGGGCCAGATTCATCTCGCGTATGATCTCGCGCATGACATTATTCCCGTACTGCCTTAGGTCCTGCCTAACCGTATCAGATTGATAGTGAAGCATCACTGCCTGAGCACCACTGGTCATCCCGATCCCTATGATCGCCATCACAACGATCCCAGCAGATAACTCTAGGAGCGTCATGCCTGCACTTGTCTTTCTTAGTAATTTCAAGATCATAGTTCAAACTCGGTCATGATGGTCGAGATCCTTCTCTCATGACCTGTGTCACCCGCATATCTTCCAGTGGGAGAGGTAAACCTGTCGCCCCACTTTATCCAGCACTCTAACTCATACCGTGTCATGTCGGTAATACCATAGTCATTAAAACTATTTAGTCTTCTAAAATCATAATATAAACGGGCCTCAACGGAGTTCTTTTGACCCAAACCTCCAACCAGAAATATCTCATCCCCATCCGGATCTCCAGCGAGTTCATAGGGCGATAGGGTCCCATCAGCAACACGTCCCTTCCAGTACTCCATGTAATTCAATAATTCTTCAGTGGCTCTCTCCTTGATCTCGAGGGAGTGGAGTTCACCACGAGCATGTACAACTCCCATCAAGAGACCAACACAGGCAATGGAGATGATGACCGTTGCCGTCATGACCTCAATGAAACCTATGCCAGAAGTAGTTACTTTCAATCTCATAAGATATTTTGCGCAAATAATTTGGGATTCTCTGCAATGCTCTGGGCCATTTTCCTCTCGATCTCACCCTTTGAGACCAATCTCTGAAGGTCTTGGTCCAAAGACTGCATCCCATCAACGCCACCAGATTGTATGATGCTAGGGATCTGATATATCCTATCCTCACGGATCAAATTTCGTATTGCAGTATTTGCGATCATCACCTCACATGCCGGGATCCTACCCTTACCATCTTTTGTCTTGAGAAGTTTTTGAGCGATCACAGCCTCCAGACTCTCAGACAACATCGAACGAATCTGGCTCTTCTGCCCTGTTGGGAAAATGTCAATGATACGGTCAATGGTCTTTACGGCGCTGGAGGTATGAAGAGTCGAAAGAACAAGGTGACCTGTCTCTGCTGCGGTGAGTGCCAACGATATGGTCTCCAGGTCCCTCATCTCACCAACCAGTATCACATCTGGATCCTCACGTAGCGCGGATCGCATTGCATTTGCAAAACTATGTGTATTCGCGCCTAACTCCCTCTGATTGATCAAACTTTCCTTTGTCTCATGATAATATTCAACGGGGTCCTCAATGGTGATGATATGGCAACTTCTTTGAGTATTTATATGATCTACCATAGCCGCAAGTGTCGTACTCTTTCCAGAACCGGTTGGCCCTGTCAGAAGCACAAGCCCTCTATCTATGAGCGCAAGATTCTTTAGAACGGGCGGAATCCCAAGATCGTCAAAGTCCTTTACCACCTCGGGAATCGTTCGAAACACTCCTGCCATTCCCTTGATCTGATTGAAAAAGTTGACACGGAATCTGCCCTTTCCCTCTAGACTTGCAGAAAAATCAATCTCTTTATTTTGCTCAAAGAGTGCCATCTGATCATTGTCAAGTACCTGTGGAAGGATCGCTTCCATGTCCTCCTGCTTCAGAGCATCCATGTTGAGTGGCTTCATGGTACCATTGATCCTGACCATGGGTATGGAACCAACGCTTAGGTGCAAATCGGAGGCACCACTATCGACAGAATAACTAAGCAGTTTGTTCAGATCCATTTAGAATTACTCTCCTTCGGGAGAACCATATCCTGTAAACTTTCCAAGGTCTGCATCATAGACGACCTGGTGCCCTGCACCGCCGGACATCTCTTCGGTGCTAGAAGCAGTGATCCTGCCTCCTTGGTCACTTAATTGAAGGTCAAATGTCCACTTTAATTTTGTAGACCTACTGACGTCCAATTGACCAGCCCGTTCCAGTTCATCTATCTCAGATGGCCATTCACCTCTGGTCTGGTAGTACATCTTTGACGCATTGTTTATGTTTGACATCACGGTACGAGCTTCAGATGCATAAGAGCTCTTAACGTAGTCTAAATATGTCGGCAGCGCTATAACGGCAAGAATTGCAACGATAACAACTACGACCATGATCTCTATCATTGTGAAACCTGATTGAGTTCTCCGCTTGAGATTCATATTTGAACATCTCCTTATTTTAATATTATCAATAACTTATAAATCTTTAATTTTCATGGGGATAGCACGCACGACTCCCCACCTACTAAAAAAACGTAAAAGAGTGTGATGTTACTCACACTTTCCTCATTTTATTTGAGGAGCAGAACCTTTTTTGTATCGTAAAAAGTTTCACTGGTAAATCTTATGAGATAGACACCAGCAGAAACACCATTACCATTACTATCCTTAGCGTCCCATTCGATCTCATGGTGGCCTGCCCTAATGTTCGAGGATTCAAGCATCTTTACAAGACGACCGTTGATGTCAAATATGACAAGTTCTATTTTACCATCTTTTGGCATGTCATATGCTATCATAGTTTTAGGGTTGAAAGGATTTGGATATGGAGAATGTAATGCATAATGATCGGGTATGGACTTCGCATCTTCCATGCCTAGGATCTCACTGATCTGGAACAAGACGCCATCAAACTCTAACTCCTCAATATCAAAAAGATGATCGGTCCCATCTCGGTCAGGTTGAATATCGAGCACTTGATACGAAGAATCATCTGTAGCATATGGCGGTACCACGACATAGTTATCTCTTGCTCCAGTGAACAAAGCCCTATCATGTCCCTCGCCTCCATGAAAGATATCATCACCTTCATTGCCTTGAAAGATGTTATCACCTGTGTTTCCAATGACCATGTTCACATGTTCGTTGCCAAAGACCACAACATTACCATCCCCACTTACTTCAACATCTCTGAGATATTGAGATCGATGCGTGTAGTCAAGAGAGGGTTGGCGAAGAAGATGGAATTCACCACTAAACTGCAAGGGAAGTCTTGCAACGTAGTTCCATGTATCACCCATGAATCCTTGGATGATGTTGAATAAGTTAGGATCCCCCTCTGACATGGATTCCCTATCGATGAATGCATACTCCTGGTCGCCGCAGTATCCATTACCTGATGGATCGTGTGCCCATAGTCCAAAATAGCACTCGAGCCCCATGGCAAGATACTCCTCATCATAGTGCTCAACTGGAAGATCGAACAATGGATGATAGTATTCATTCTCTATCGCAGCATCCATTGCTGCCTCAATGGCATTCTGCATGCCTGGTGCTGCAAGTTGAATGCCGTATCCATGAACAAAGTGCAATACCTCCTCATAGGTAGCATCTCTATCTGAGCTACCCATGTAGGCACTACTGCCTTCAGGAAATACCTCCGTCGCAAGAAGATCCTGCCCATTTACTCCTGCATCCATAAGGGCCCATAGATCAGGATTCTCATACTCATCCTCATCATCTAGTAAGAATAGGATCGCATTCGTTGCTCCGATGGCATTGGCGATCGATGACTTATTGCTTCCCCATTCACTATCAGGCACATCAACTAAATATGATTCTAGAACACGCCTAGCATGGAGGATCTGCTCCGTTTCAAAATCATCTTGTATCAAGATCGGTATCAGATCTTCATTAGGAGTAACCACATGGGTATATCGGCTTGCAACTGCCGAAAACATTGGGTCTACACCATCAGGAAGAGGGACGATCCCTGTCTCAGAACCTGAGATGTCGATCTGTGGGAGTGTTGGGGTCGGGTCACCACCATTTACTGTCATGTTGACCTGCACTGCAACAGGAATGGTCTCACTCGAGGTTATGTTGACAGAAGCCAAGTAATCCCCTTCATCAAGTCCCACTGCTAGAGCCTGAACGTATATGTTATCCGACTCCTGGCCCACTAATGCCCCTTCCAAATTACCATCGTCTGATGATAGTGAAAGCCATGGCACTATCTCTGATGAATAGATCTTGGCCTCCCATGTGAGAAAACTGGACGCAAAGGCCTCCCCAGCAGTGGTAATTTGACTTCCGTCAGTTCCCAAATCATTTTGCCATCCTATGGTGGCCTGATCTGTGACTCCTGACATCTGGCCATAGTTACATCTGAAGGTCCCATCGCTCTGCAGTATGACCTGAAAATCATATGTCCCAGTTCCTACACTTCCTTCCCAGCGCGCAACGTCATTGAACCAGACCACTACCCTCTGTTCATTGGCATGGTAGTAAACATCTCCAGACGCAGATGAATTTCCATTTTCATTGTTTGGGTTTAGATCATCAAAAAAACCAAATATTGCGGGTCTAGGCATTGTAACTGAGGGAATGTCACCATTCTCCCACGCTGTCTCATTCGCAGAATTCCAACCAACCCAACCATTTGCATTGACATTGAGATAGTTGTAGGTCTCTCCAAAGAATGAAAAATCAAAGGGGAGTGAGATCGACTCTGTTGCAAACTCATCGTTTCCAGGAAAGGTCAACTGAGATGAAATACCATCAATATCGACCCAATCAACGTCCATGCTAGGCTCCTCATCAGAGGTGGTCCAATAATAATTTCCTCCATCTGGGCCACCCTGAGGATTCAAGTATGAATCGGCATTGGACACCACTACCTCATAGTTCAGAACCGTCTCAGGCTCACCAATGTTCGAAATAACGATCGTCTGGACACCGTATTCTCCAGACTCTAGTTCATAATCCAGTGAAGTTGGCTCTACCAAGAGCTCAGGAACTCCAAACGATATCGTAAATGAGATCGAGTCCATTGCTTCACTTACGTTGAATAGATTCAATCCTCCATCGCCTCCATCGCCACCATTATATAAAAAAGATGAAGGGTCAGTATCATCATTCAACGTGGTATGGTCAAACATTGCATTGTACGGTGCTCCATCGAAATTTCCACTATTGTTGAGATCACCTCCAGGCCTATAGACATATAATTCATCCGGTGGACCTTGTGCATTTCCATTTCCTGCATCAGGATTGATCCGGTATGCGACCAGACCAGACCTTGAGCCTGGAGCATTTACATCATACATCCCCTCTTGTTTACGATATTCAAGAATGAAATATTCGGTCTCACTATTGGGAGACGCCACTTTATAGATCACATTCTCCTGTTCTTGCAGAGGCCTAAGACTATAAGTACCACTTTCAGTGATCTCTGTAAGTTCCAACCAATCAAAGTATTTCCACTTTGTGAATGCGCTTGGGAATTGTGGTGGGTTCCCATTGGATGCCATTACATCCCATCCGCCTACTGGTGTCGGAGCACCTCCTCCACTATAGTGGTAATAGTCTGGTGCGCCTAAGACATGTCCAAACTCATGACAGAGTACTCCAACATTGAAATACCAGGACTCAGATAGCATGAACAGGTAGTCATATACCTGGGCCCCATTGATGTATGCCTCTTGGCCATACAATGCCCAACGATGAGGCCAAAGAAGATCGGCCCAATCTCCAGGTGTACCATAGATCACGAAAGAAACTGCATCAACAAATCCATCATCGTCTGCATCGACATCTATGAAGGGAGAAACTGTTGATGAAATAGAGTTTACCGCATTTGCCAATAGAGTGTGCTCTCTCTGAGCACGTTCGGTGTCACTCTGGTAACCATCTGGATTTGCTCCAGAATATGGTTCATAATAACTTCGGTTATATTCATCAACATAAGATGTATTGGAACCATCAAAGGTTCCTGGATAGTGAAAGGTATTGACCATGAGCGCATTGTATGATACCTCCCAGAAATAATGTCTTAGAGATGGTTCATCCTCATCAGTCTGGAAGACCTCGTCATAATACGAACGATCAAAAGGGAAATCAGGGTCGTCAGCAAAACGGATGAATACATTGATCTGTGCTATCTCACCTGAGGTTGGTGCGTCTCTGAGGCCACCCTGAGAACCATCTGGATGATAGAATGTTTTTTTTCGGTTGTAGAGTTCCATGCTTATCGAGTATCCTGGCTCCAGACCTGCATCCTGAGGATTGCCCTCACCTACAAGAACTGATGATGGTATCAGACCACCATCACCACCTTGCATCGCATAGTAATAGTATCCATCCTCGACATCCTGGATAATGGTAAAATCATTTACGTCGTGTAATCTTCTGGCGTATTGATCACCTGTTATGAAACAATCGATCAACTCTCCATCAGGCTGATGAATGGTGCGAGGGATGTCATTGAACCACGTCGCTTGAATGATGGACATGAAAACGCAAAAAGATATTAGATTTCTTGCGATGGTCATGCGTGAAAATTAATTAATAATCTAGGTTAAAAGAGAATGCTTATTTGACCAAGGTCATTTTTTGAGATCGAATGAATTTCCCATTGATCAATAAACGACAAAGATAGATACCTGCACTGACAGACCTTCCCTCACCATTCAACCCATCCCAGTTGAATCTTTCAATGCCTTGAGCAAATCGACCTTCATGTAATCTTCGGACGAGTTGACCATTTACGTCATAGATAACCAAACTGCCCTCTGACTCTAGATCAACAGATACATAGATATTAGTAGCAGGGTTAAAGGGATTTGGGAAATTTTGGCTAAGTTCCATCCTCAACGGTAAGGGCTCAGTGTTCTTCAATTGTTCAATGTCCATCCTTATTTGGTGGAAGGTCGAGCCATCATTGGAGAGATATTCCGCAACAAAATACTCCGTGGACCACTCAGTAAGGTCATAGATCAATTCCTCATAGCCTAGGACTCCCAAGGGGGTGATGAACCTCCTGAGGAAGATGATCTGATCACTATCCTTGTCAAATCCAAAATAATGATATGCCCAATCCAGATCCTCATTATATAGAAATTCACAAGAGGATGTGTAAACATAAAAGCCTTCTCTATCTCCGCCCTCATCTATCACAATAGATATGTTTCTATTGTCATAGGTCATTGATGGCGAATCTAGTTCTTCAACACCGGTCCAATGCCCAAGGAAATGTACAAGAGCCTGTCCATTCAACATGGACACCATGTACATGATGAAGAAAAGTGATCTCCCCATGGGTTTTTTAACTATCACGACAAAGCCATTTCATGGTTGGAATATACACCGATGAGGTTAACCATGGGTAGGTAGTTATTGAAGCAGTGCGTTACATCACTATTTCAATAATATCATTCGATTGGTTTGGATCTTCGTAGGTGTTGACAATCGGTAGAAATAGATGCCACTAGGTACTTTATTACCAACTTTATCTTTGGAGTCCCATGTCACCTTGTATTTTCCTGGGATGCCTGCCCCTGTTTGTAGGACCCTGATGACATTGCCTCTAACATCAAAGATCTCGAGGGTGTAGAGACCGTGATCTTCCAAAACAAATTCGATCTGTGTGCTCGGGTTGAACGGGTTAGGATAATTCTCTCCTAACTCAAACCCATCCACAACTATTATTTCATCCTCATTGTCTAGCTGATCACAAGACACATCATACGCCCCAATGACCCCTGAAGAATCAGATGCAGTTCGGCATGCAGATGACTCTTCGAGACCATATGAAAAGTTTTGTGGCGAGCAAAATTCTGGATCTTGGTCCAAAATTCCACCCTCAGTTGTAAAAGTAATGTTTGAAAATTCTGAAAAAAGTTCTTGTCCACCCTCAATGTCCGTATAGTTGACCTCTACATATGTTATGCCACTGGACTCAGGTGAATATAGAAGTGGACCGTCGTTACCCCATAATATTGAATTATCAAAGTTTACAACAGAACTATACAATGCCATCGCTGATCCAACGCCTGACATGTTTCCTGCAAATGTTACCTGATCAAATTCGATGGATGCCTGATGGGCAACGATCCCACCACCATAGTCATAACCGTTGTTTCGTTCAAATGCGGTCCACTCGATCACTCCTAGCCCGCCACTTTGATAAAGGCCTGCCCCCTCGATGAATGCATCGTTGTTCTTGATGACGCTAAATTGCAAGGTCGGTTCAGCATTCTCAAAATAGATGCCACCACCCCAGTATGCTATGTTATTTTCGATAAGGACACCATCGATCAATGGTGACCCATTTGTCACATACATCCCTCCACCAATGTTGGCCCCATTATCTCTTATATTTACATTTTTCAATACTGCATCAGACCCAGACAAATAGATTCCACCTCCAATATCAGCGGAATTTCCCTCAACGATGAGGTTGGCCAATGTTGGAGAACAATTCATGATGACCAGGCCACCACCAAATGGATCAGAGCCACCCTTGAATGAAATACCTCTTATGGTACCACTATTATTAGATGGACCACTGAGTGTGAGACACGTCCCTCCAATTGGACCACCTGTAAAATATGTATCAGATATTACTTGTTCGTCCTCCAATTCAAAGGTCCTAGACTCCAGAACGATCTCTTTGTCATCAAAATCGAATTGCTCAAAATACACCCCTCGCTTTAAACGAATGGTGTCTCCATCTACCGCAGAGGTCATTGCCCTTGCAATTGTCTCAAAAGGTGCATCAACACTGCCGTCATTTGCATTATTGCCATCTTGATCAACATACCACACAGGTCCAATGTTCACAGGGCCACAGCCTGCATCGAAGCAACCGATCAATGCCCCTCCTGCACCACCATCCAAACATGGTGAATTCTCTCTAACAAAATAGTTCCCATCGGAACTATTACAGAAATACGGTTCCTGATCAAGATTTCCATTCCCCCAGTCGAGTTCACCATTATCATTAATATCTATGCCACCCTCTCCACCTTCCACGATAGAGAAGTCAACGTTCAAGTCTACATCAGTTCCCTCAGAACGAAAATAGATCTGAGGCGACCCATTGCTCCAGACAACAGTATTCAGAAGCGTAACCTCAACATCATCTCTCATGTAAATGCCATTTCCATAGAGACCTGCAGAATTATTGGCAATGGTCACATTTGTGAATTCTACATTGGATGTATTTCTTACATAAGCACCAGCACCAGAACTTGAAAGATTATCTGATATCAAGGAAAAGGACAATTGAGGATCGGCGTTATTAACATAGAGACCACCACCCAATCCCTCCGCCTCATTGTTAATGACATGAAGGCTATCTGCAATAAGATCCGCATCATCTTTTAGGGTTATGCCACCGCCTGAATTATTAGCAGTATTTTCAACAAAGGTAACATTTTGCATCACAGGCGAGGATTCATTTCGCAAATAGCATCCACCACCAAACTCAGCAACATTATCATGGAACACGCAATCATGGAATTCTGGACTTGATGAAGACCTTGCGTATAGACCACCACCTACATCATCGGTCTGATTACTGCTGATCGTACAACCAATGAACATGGGCGAAGCCTCATAACAAAAAATGCCGCCTCCGCCACCCTCGTTGGCAATATTATCCCTTATGATGCAGTCTCTTATCACGGGTTCACTGCCTTCACAATAGATTCCACCACCATAGGTGTAATAGGAGCCATTTCCATCGGGGTCCTCATCATTTCCCGTTCCATTTTGGAGCGTGAATCCCTGCAAGATGGATTGTGAGTTCTCATTGTTTGAGAATGTTGCAACACTACCATCCTCTTGAGCATCAATGATCGTTGCCCCGATCAAAAGTGAGTCATTTTCAATCAAATATAATGATGTAACCGTTATTGATTTACCATCAAAGTCGATCGACTCAGGATAGAAGCCAGGACTCACCAATACGGAGTCTCCATTGGCTGATGCATCTATCGCATCTTGGATGGATGAGAAATCATCAGGTACACGGTGAATGTCAGCCACGATAAAAGAGAAAAGAAAGACAATTGAAGGATATAGTTTATTTTGCATTTTTTATAATTTGAAGGTTGGGAAATTATAATCAATTATTAAGGAATTCAGTGATGAAATCATCATTACCTGTATTAATTTCCAGCCCTTCAAAGCGAGATCATTTAATATAACAACGTCCATGAATGTAGTCATACCTAAAGAAAATCTTGAGAATGAGACACGGGTGGCAGCAACGCCAGGAACGGTCAAGGAACTGATCAAGTTTGGAGTTGAGGTCCATGTTGAATCCCAAGCGGGTCTCTCATCCCATATTTCAGACAAGGACTATGAGGAATCAGGCGCAAAGATCGTTGACTCCAAGGAAAAATTATTTTCACAGGCAGACATTGTTTTAAAGGTCCTACCTCCAACGCTTGACCAGATCGTCTTATTAAGACCGAAGACGGTTATGGTATCCTTCTGTCAGACCACTAGGGACATGGATACCGTCAAGGCACTGAAAGAACAATCCGTCACTGGTTTTTCAATGCATCTCATACCCAGGACAACTCTGGCACAAAAGATGGATGCTCTTTCTTCCCAGGCAAACATTGCAGGATACAAGGCCGTTCTGCTAGCAGCCAGTAGACTTGGGGTCTACATGCCCCTCCTGATGACAGCGGCAGGAACTATTCGTCCCGCTAAGGTTCTGGTTTTGGGTGCCGGGGTCGCGGGGCTACAAGCCATCGCAACTGCAAAACGACTAGGCGCACAGGTCGAAGCATTTGACGTTCGCCCAGTGGTGAAGGAGCAAGTTGAATCATTGGGGGCAAAATTCATTGAGGTCGAGTCCCATGAGGATGAAGGAGTTGGTGAAGGAGGGTACGCAAAAGAAACATCTGAAGATTACAAGCAACGCCAGCAAGACCTGATCCATGAACACATCAGTAAGGCAGATGTGGTGATCACAACAGCACTGATACCTGGGAAACCAGCGCCCTTGTTGATCCCTAGAACAATGGTCCAGTCCATGAAACCAGGATCGATCATCATGGATCTCGCATCGGAAAACGGTGGGAACTGCGAATTAACTCAAAAGGATCAGATAGTCGATCATAATGGCATTACAATTGATGGAACATCAAACATACCAGGATTGATGCCTGTCCATGCAAGTGAATTATATGCCAAGAACATAACGTCCTTCATCAC
Source organism: uncultured bacterium (assembly GCA_964478995.1). Taxonomy (GTDB): domain Bacteria; phylum Fidelibacterota; class Marinisomatia; order Marinisomatales; family UBA1611; genus NZWG01. The sequence goes on along the minus strand of CAYZJY010000003.1, from coordinate 519 downwards.
ATACATGATCAAAGATGGAGAATTGAACCTAGATCTTGAAGACGAAATAATCTCTGGAGCAATGTACTCTCATCATGGAGAGATAACCAATGAACAAACACTGGAAGCAATAAAAATATAGCCATGGACATCAATATACTTACCGTATTCATACTCGCGATCTTTGTGGGTTTTGAGATCATTACAAAAGTTCCTCCCACACTCCACACTCCGCTCATGAGTGGATCCAATGCCATATCAGGCATCGCGATCGTAGGTGCCATCATATCAACAAAGATCGATGGCGGAGTTGGTACGTATCTTGGGGTCATTGCCGTGGTCTTTGCCACGATCAATGTCGTAGGTGGTTTTTTGGTTACGGATAGAATGTTAAAGATGTTCAAACGGAAGTAGGCTTATCATGGATTATTCAAATATTTCCTACGTTCTGGCATCTGTTCTATTTATTCTTGGGATCAAGAAACTCAGCCACCCAAAGACCGCACGAAATGGAAATTCATTGGCTGCTCTTGGCATGCT
>CAYZJY010000002.1:11580-48310 GCA_964478995.1 uncultured bacterium | reverse complement strand
CAAAATCTCCTTTAATGTTTACTATCAGGCCTTTGGAACTTGTTTCAATATCAATGGGTGGGTCACCTGCAGGATTTTCTTTCTTCATTTCCTCGATGGCCTCTTTCATTTCCTTCTTCATTTCAGCCAAATTTTCAATAGGCTCAAACTCACCTTCTTCTTCAGCCTTTCCCTGGGCCTTGATCTTGCTTCCAAGCGACTTACCTTGGGAGTTTGCCATTTCCTGCAGTTTAACTGGATCCATGGTAGATATGGCCGCTAAAAGAACAAAAAATGCAAAGAGGAGCGTCATCATATCTGCAAAGGTACCAAACCATCCTGGTAGACCTTCCTCAACAGAATTAACTCCCTCTTCAAAGCCCTTGTTCCAGGCTTTCTTTTCTCCGGGTGTCATTCCCATTTAAACTACTCCCGCTTCCACTCCGCAGGTGGAATAAATGAATTCAATTTTTCTCTAACAATGATAGGATGCTTCTTTGCATGTATGAGGCGTGCTGCCTCTACAAGTAAATTGGCTGACATCGATGTTTGGGTTGTTTTATTCCCCATCTTTTGTGCCATGGGCAAGAAAAATAAATTTGCGAAAACCGCTCCATAAAGAGTTGTAATTAGTGCTGCGGCCATACCACCACCAAGGTTATCTGCTCCACCTTCACCACCAAAGCCGGCTAACATGAGAACTAGACCAATTAGAGTTCCTACCATTCCCCAAGCGGGTGACAGGTCTCCCATTGCTTTCAGCATGTCTGTCTGAACCTTCTCACGTTTTTCACGATATTCAATCCTTGTTTCTAGGATATCCGTAACCTCCTCAAGAGAATAACCATCAACAACCATTTGGACACCATCTTTGAAAAAATAAGTTCTAATTGTATCAACAGCTTTTTCTAAATCTGCAGGGCCTTTTCTTGCATGCTCAGCAACCTCACATGCTTCATCAACCAGTGGTCCCATTTTATCATCAGCAGGTTTTAAAACTGCCCCAATAGCCTTACCCAATGCTGCTACGTGATACATGGGGAAAGCAACCATGACCGATGCAAGCATTCCTCCAAAAACAATACCAAAACTAGGAATTGAAACAAAGTTTCCAAACCCACCTGCTGCACCTTCAACAAACAACGCATAGGCAATACTGCCTACCATAAATACCATTCCTAATACTACGCCAATAATTAGAGCAATATCCATAAGGTCACTCCTTGATAATACTTGCTGATTTCAATTTATTCTCATTAAGAGCCTTCAGAATGTTCCTGACATCTGTATACTCTGGATCTAAGCGTAACGCGAGATTCCAGTTTATTGTTGCTCTTTGTACGTCCCCTAATTTATAATAGATTGAACCTCTTCGGGCATATGCTAATGCTAAATCGGGATTTAATTCCAAAGCGAGGTCAACTTCTTTAAGAGACTCGCGATAATCTCCTGCATAAAAATATCTTAGCGAAAGTGAAAGATGTCTTAATGCCTCGTTCATGTTCTTATCTGATACATTTGTCTCTAATTTTAACGAGGTTAATGAGTCTGCTAAAAATTTACTATTTTGTTCCATTGCATTAAGTCTAACTAACAAATTTCTCATCTCATTGTTCATAAGGGCCATTGAATCTCTTAATGTCTCAACGGCCACGTTTGCCATTTCTACGGTCGAATCCCTGTGAACAGGTAAGGTTCCCGCTCCCAATTTAGAGCCACTACCTGTGGCATAGATATTTGTGGGACCAGAAGGACCACTTTGAACTCTCTGTCGGGGGTCTCGTGGTACAGCCATGTCAAAACCTAAGGTAAAACCAGGATGGCCTGACCAATATCTATTGCCCCATTCTGGTAATTTTTCCATGTGGGTGAACCCTAAGTTCAGGCGGTAATCCGAGGTAAGGGGGATGCGGAGTCCCACATTGACACCTGTTCCATCGAATTCACCCACAATATCCATTCCACCCCGTCTGGCGAAATACGGGGTTTTCATTAAAAATCCTATAAAAACACCTGCATTGGTCTCGGTCGAATCAGCAATGACCAGCCCATTTTCATCTAGAACAGCAGGCAAGGTATCGGCATCAACAGGGGCTAAGCCTCCCGTGCCAAAACCAAAGTATGTGTTGAATTTATACTCTCCTAAATCCTTCTCACTAGATAAAACTAAAAAAGCCGATAAAAGAGAAGTATTAAGACTTAACATTTCTTCAGAGGTTTGATCACTTTGAAAAACCACATCTTGTAGCCCTACTGATACAGAAATGTCATTATAGTTATATACGCGTTGTTGAAAATGAAAACCAAACTCAGCTGGAGCATTGTAGGTTGACTCCTTTAATTTGCTCAATGCTGTCGTATCTCCTGGGGTTACACCAGAAAAACCAACCGTAAATCCTCTTCCAAGTTCAGTTTCAAAATATACCCCTCTTGCAGTATTGAACGGATTGAAGTTGTGAAACTCCGTTGAAACTCCAGCACGAAAGAGATATGGCGCCTTTTTGTTGCTTGAAATAGGAACGCGCATCATCAGCCCTGGTCTAGTATAGGCAACCCTTGTACCTGCATAAAGCATGGTCCCAAGAAGTAAAACCATAACAACGGTTATATGTTTTTGATCTCTCATTTTTTTGTTACAACACCATCATTGACTACTGGTATTCCTCCCAATCAATCACATAAGAATATCCAATAAATGCACCAAAATCTTGGGGAACATATAGATCGAACTTGCCTACGGCGCCTGGAAGAAGGCTCGCATCAGAAACAATGCCTGTATCAAATGTATTATATGAACCCTTCACAAAGGTAGTAAGGGTTTTTGTCTCACCGCTCCAATTCTTTCTAAAAACAAAATCAACTTTGACAAAATCTGCTCTACGTCCACCTATGTTCTTTATCTCACCGTCAAAGATTATGTTTCCCTGCCCGTCTTTCTTTTCAGAAATGTTTCCAACTAATACACAGTTTGCAGAAAACTTTGCACTTGCATTCCTGCTTGAATTATTTGATGATGTATATCTGGGTTGTGCCAATTTTGGCATCGGTGGGGGGGTGTAGCTCTCACGTATCTGTTCAGGTACATATTCTTGAGTATCCTCAGTGATCACATTATCAACAATGCGAACAACCTGTGCCCTATCCACTATCAAATATCCCACTAATGTCTCAACCTTAAGAGATTTATCATCTTGGTAGATGATCTTTCCAAAAACAGTACTTCCATTTTTTAAGATGATCTCCTTGGAGTAGATGGTTAGTGGATTAACCCACATTTTACTAAGGGCCTTCAAATCATCTAGTTCTTGTGTCAAATGTTTGAATTCTGCTGATAACTTTTTTATCTCAAAGTTCAACTCGTTGAGGATGAAGTCCTTGCTAGGACTTCCCATTGCTTCCATTGTTTGTGGCACGGTTACCGATATGCGCTCTGGAGTTCTTGTCTGAGCATTGTCTTTGGAGCCAGAATCAACAACGGGGGCTCTTGGTTTTTCAGCAGATAGCGTAATGTCACCCACATCCTGTTTTTCTGTAAGGGTTACTATTGTTTCCGCTGAACCCCTTTCATCGTGGGATGCTTGGAGGACATATTCACCCTCTTCCAATTTTTTGAATTTAAATTTACCATTGCCGCCTGTTTTTTCTTCAGATACAACCTCACCACCAGATAAAAGGGTTACGGTCGCCTTCTTGACCTTTTTACCATCAGAGTCAATGATTCGACCTGATATAGTCAGTTTTCCTTTGGCGTATAGGGTGGACCCTAGAAGCGTAAGGACGACAGTAGCGATTACAAATCGCTTTTGTAGGCTTATTAATAGTGTCATGTTTTACCTCGGATTATGAACACTTATAGCAACAAATTGCGCTAAAGCTAAAGGATTTTAATGCAATTTGTTCAATGTGTCAAGAATTTATAGAATTTCTAAAAAAGTGACCAACTGCGCTGATTTCTCCTCTATTTCCAAAATTCCTTAAGAAGTTGATCACGATTTTCTGCTTCTGATCTAGCTTTTTGTGCGAGCTCTTTTAGCCCTGGGCTAAGGTCTAGTGCTAATGCCTTATCATAAGACTCTATGATAAGATCAAAATCCTTGTCACCAATCTTATGATAAGCACGTCCGATGTAATAGTAAGGCTCTCCACTACCTGGCCGCAACAGAGCCGCCTTGTGATAGGCTTCAATCGCATCCCACAATTTTTCTTTTTTGCCAGTCCTATATAAAAGGTGTGCATCCGCCACTAAAACGCCATACAGAGACACTGTGTCTTTTGGAGATAGTTTTAATGCACTAGAAAAATGGTAAGTTGCAACTTCATGTTCACCCCTTTCAAGCGCTATTTCCCCCAAGGTCTTATGCGCCAAGGTTAGGGGTCTTATAAGGTTTGGTGATAGTCCGTCTTTTGATAATGAATCTTGTAAAGAAACGAGCCTAGATGGGTCTTGTACAGCCATGTCTTGGTAGGCTCTTCCGGCACAACCCCAGATAAAAAAAAGTATCGAAAAAACAATAAAAAAGGCTGGTCTTTTTCTATCCTTCAAAGAAAAAAAGTTCTTTATTCTTTCTAAAAGACTCATAAAGGTCTTCCATTGATTCAATAACATAATACCGATCTTGAAGATGGCTATAATCAAAACATGTCAGCACCATCTCTTCAGGGTCGTAAGGAAGAAATCTAGACCTAGAAGAGTCTCCCTTTGCGCAGTCTACCACATTGCGTACCTCATCTAAGGAAGATATTATGCCAGCACCATAAATTTCATATTCAATGTCGTTTGAAGCGCGTCTGAACCTATCAGATGTCCCATTGTTTTTCACAAGACCATATTCATAGGTCCACCAGGCAAAATTTTGAAGGCGTTTCAAATTATGTGCAACAAGGTCTGGCCCCATGCCCCTTTGGTCTTGAATTATTTCATCGCCCAAAATACCAACTTCCCACATGAATTCTGCATAGTTTGCATTCATTAAAAAGGGGACGTGTCCTTGAACATCGTGAAAGATGTCTGGCTCTGGTGTATACCCCGCATTGTTTTGAATTTCCATCTCAGAATACTTCTTATCGAAACGGGGTGACTTTCTAATTATATCGGTTACGGGAAATTGTCGTTTTTTATTTATGTCAAAAAAAAGTTCTTCATCAAGAAACCCAGAAACAGGTAACAAGGTCCAACCTGTTGCGTTTTCTATAAGGGGGGAAACCTCTTCAAAGTTTGGAAACATGTTATTTGGAATAGGCAATGTCTTCAATCCAAGAAGATATTCTCTTGATGCATACTGATTCAAAAGGAGTTCAACATTCTGAAACAACTCTGCCCAGATCCTGTTTTCAAGATTGGTTACATCATCATACCTCTGAGGCTTGATATAATCATCATTCATTCCAAAGATCTTTATCCCATCTATGCTATTAGGGATAAGATTACTGAACAAGTGGTCGTATTTTGTTGATTGTGCGATCATTGTTGTTGGTTTATAATAATAATAAAAAACTAACCAACAAAAAAGATTCCATGTGTTGAGGAATGGCCATTATGGATTATGTTGTAGGCAATTTGGATATTAGATTACCTTGAGCATGAAAATATCATTTTATAGAAAACAGGTTCAGGATGACTGAGACAACTAGAAAATTGGCCGCTGTGGTCTTTACAGATATAGTTGGCTTTACAGAACTTTCAGGTAAGGATGAAAAAACAGCGCTTGCCCTACTAGATACCCAGCGAAAAATTTTGAGACCAATTGTAGACAGGTTCAAGGGTGACTGGCTCAAGGAGATGGGTGACGGCCTACTACTAACATTTCCAACAGTAAGTGCCGCGGTTGAATGCTCAATAGAAATACAGACCACCATTAAAAATATTGAAAATCTAAACCTCAGAATTGGAATTCACGAGGGGGAGATTACCGAAAAAGATGGTGATGTTTTTGGTGATGATGTGAATGTTGCATCAAGGATAGAGCCCTTTTCTGCGCCAGGGGGCATAGCAATATCTGGGAAAGTACAGCAAAACATATCAAGTCTCCCTGAGTACAAGACCGCGTTTTTAGGACAACCAAACTTTAAAGGTGTATCTCAAAAGGTTGAGGTTTATTGCATTGTCTCACACTCCCTACCAAGACCTAGGGTCGACAAAATAAATGCGAAGCTAGACCCCAAAAGCAATAAGTCTCTATTCAAGCGGGTCATCTTTCCAATAACGGGTTTTGTTTTTACCTTGGTTGGTGGGGCTATATGGTTCATCTTGCCACTTTTGTCATTTGGCTCGGCAAATGAAACTGAGGATTATGAAAAGAGGATAGCTGTCTTATATTTCGAAAATCGTGGAAAATCGGAGGATCTTTATTTTGCAGATGGCCTAACTGAAGAAATTATTTCTCGTTTATCTAGAGTAAAAAACTTATCAGTTGTTTCAAGGTTTGACATAGCAGAATTCAAAGGAAAAAACATCAACATTGAGAACATAACCGATAGAACACAGGCAGATTTTGTCCTAAGTGGTAATGTACTTAGAATAAATGACAAAATAAAGATCACAGCCGAACTAATGGATATCAATAAGCGAGACGTCCCGTGGTCAGAGACATTTGAAAAAAAGGCCACAGACATTTTTACCGTACAGGATGAGGTTGCTCTTAACATTGTCAACAATCTAGACATAAAAATTTCTTCCTCTGATAGAGAATCTGTTATTATGGACCCATCATCAAACGCCAGTGTTTATGACAAATTAACAAGGGCCAAGGCCAATGCCTATAATCTAAGGACCACAGACGACGGCATCGACAATATGATCAGTACTTTAAATGAAATTGTTTCTGAAGACACAACATACGCAGATGCACTAAGCACTAGAGGGTTTTATTTGTTTTTAAAATATTGGTATCAGGGTTATTGGATGCAATCTGGTTCAGACATGGGGGAAGAGATATTAAGCAATTGCCTGATGGACCTTGAAACATCCTTAAGATATGACCCTAACAACAGGATAGGATTAGCCTTTCTCCCTGTCGCCCACCTTGTTTCGCTTTGGACACTTCCTTCTACCACATCAAAAATCTTTACTGCCAGAAAGGCTCTTGTTGAAGTAAACGAGTTTAGAGAAAAATACCCAGATGATTTCATGTCAAATTTTGTAAAAGGAATCTATCATAGGCTAAAGGCGAGAATGGCAGCAATATCTAGCGACTCTGATTATGAATTAGCGGTAAAATATCTTTCCTTATCCATAGATCAGACACGTAATGCCATAAAAAACAATCTTTCTGATCCAATGATAAAGAACATATATGAAGAGAGCCTAAATAATTTGGCCTACTTTCAACAAACCTACTCAGATTACTCTTCTTCAATGAAGCATTATGGTGAACTAGAAAAAATAAACCTGAAAGACAAACAATATGAAAGACTTTCAGGGGCATACTACAAACATGCAATAATATTACAACTAGTTGGTGATTATGAATCGTCTATTGACCATGCCTTCAAATATGAAAAATTGAACAAACAGATAAAAATGTCAGAGAGGCTTTTGATAGCAAAAATATTGATTGCCAGTAACTACATCATGATGGGTGAATCCAGGGTTGGCATGGATATTCTTAATGAAATAAAAAATGATTACAACGAGGTCGAAAAAACAGGGTTGGACATTGGTTCTAGTTATTATTATTTCCTTGCCTTGGCATATTATAACCTAGGTCAATACGACAAGGCTATTGAATATTTAACATCCTTTAATATCTTATTTGATCAAATAGTAAAAGATAAGTCTAATAATGAGTTTCACCTCTGGGTGGTAACAGGAAAGAGAATGGCGGGAAAATCATTGTTGGCGCTCTCACATGCCAGATCGGGCACTAGAAAAAAATCATTAGACCTTGTTGAGTCCATAGTAGAGGAGATACCAACACAACCCAGGCTTTTTTATGAAAATTCTGTGGAGATCCTATATAATATTGGAGAGTCGTATAGAATACTTGGCGAGAGTGAAAAATCAAAGACCTACATTAAAAGAGCCATTGCTGAAATGAACAGAATTTCCGACATGCTAACAGACGATGATAGGTCTCTATATTTAAACAACATATTAATACATAAAAAAATCCAAGGTACCACTTCTTGATTTCAAGGAGAATAAATGAATAAAGTTGTCTCTTGGGCTTTGTTTGCCTTTTTTGCTACATATCTAATTGTTGTTGGATACATATACATCAATCAACATAATATTGTACTATCTCCATCCCCCCACTATCACCCTCCTCCGAAATCATTCAACATTGTTCAAAAATATCTTCCTTTCAATGACAATGACAGTCTTCATGTTTGGCAAATAAAGACCAATGAAAAAAAGAGGACCATTTTATACTTTGGTGGCAATGCCTTTAATATTTCTCATAGATTATTTCATGTAGATGTTTTTAATCAACTGGGAATCAATGCGGTTATGTTCGACTATAAAGGATATGGACCAAGCACTGGTTCGATAAAATCAAAAGAAACTTTTTTTGAAAGTAGCGCATTGACATACAACTACATGGTAGACAGTTTAAGCATCCCAGCAGACTCTATGATATTTTGGGGGTATTCTCTAGGAGCACCAATCGCAACTGAATTGGCAAGTGGGAAAGAGATACTCGGTATTATTCTAGAGTCACCCGTCATAAGTGTCAATAAAATCTCAAAAGAAACTTATCCATATTTACCTTTTTCGATGATAAACAAATTTGACTTTAATATCTATGACCACATCGATGGTTCTGATTCGCCTCTACTTCTTATTCACAGCACAGAGGACAATGTTATCCCGTTTCAGCAGGTTTTCAATTTTTTTAATGATCTAAATAGAGAGAATAAAAAGATGATCAAGATCCAGGGTAAGCATAGAATGTCCTCATTTGATTCTTTTCCTAAGTACTATGATGGTATCTCTTCATTTATTAAGAATAGTTTATAACTAAGTATCTACCATAACCAAACATAGGTTACTGCACTATTTTGTCTTCCAAAATCCGGATCATGGCCAATGTTACAATCTGACCTCATGTCCGCAGCATCCTTATTGAACACATGGTAGTCCTCTCCATAAATAACAGCCTGAAAGCGTCCTTCTTGCTCATTGCACCAGTCCCTAATTGAATTGCGCAATTTTCCAGAACCATGGCCAGTAATCACTTTGACTGCACGCGTATTACCCTCATATAGTGTCTTGCTTATGGTGGTCTCCAATAAGGACCTAGCATCCTCAAGGCTCAGTTTTGAGTGCCCAATATCCACAACTTTTAATTTATTCCCCTTCATAATATCGGGGAAAGTTACCGGCCTTTTTTTTAACTTTATAATTCAAAAAATAGGAACTTCATGAGAAAAGTGGTATTAGGCCGAACCGGTATTAAGGTTTCTGCCATAAGCCTTGGGACGTGGGCCTACGGTGGCGCAAACATGAGTGGTAAATTTCCAGTAGGATGGTCAGGTCAAAACGACAAAGATTCAACGACCGCCTTGTTAAATGCGTGGCGTCAGGGAATCAACCACTGGGATACGGCAGATGTATATGGTGAGGGGAGGTCAGAAAGCATCATAGGAACAATGTGGGCTCAGATTCCAAGAAAAGACATCTTTCTTGCAACAAAAGTTGGTTGGGACAAGGGACCACATACCCATTGGTACGAGCCAGAACACATGGTGCACAACCTTGAACGTTCATTAAACAACTTACAAACAGATTGCGTGGACCTTGTATATCTCCATCACTGTAATTTTGGGAAAAATGGGGAATATTTAGACGGAGCACTTGAGGTTGTAAATAATTTTAAAAAGCAGGGCAAGGCAAGATTCATTGGCTTATCAGACTGGTCAAGCAACAAGATTTTAAAATACACAGAGCATTGCAACCCAGATGTTGTTCAGCCCTATAGAAATGTCATGGATGATGATTATGTGGTTTCAGGGTTAAAATCCTATGTAGATGAAAACAATATTGGTGTTTGTTTTTTTTCTCCAATAAAACACGGTCTCTTAACGGGGAAATATGACAAACCAACAAACTTCGAACGCGGGGACCATCGTTCTAACATAAAAGAATTTGCCAGTCAAGACATCATTGATAAAATGAAACACAACAAAAGCCTTCTAGAGCAAAGGTTCTCAAATCACGAACACCCCACCTTACATGGATTAGTTAATGCCCTTTTCAACGATGCTGAAACCGGTTGTGTCTTGCTAGGGCAAAGGAATGCCAAGCAGGTTAAGATTGCAGCCACTCTTGGTGACCTGTTGGCAGATGAGGATAGTGATTGGGTGAGGTCACTATATAAACATTGAGCACTCATTAGAATAAAATGCTGTCTTCCGGTCTATTTAAAAAAAATTATGATCTTGAAAAGGATGGTTTTTGTTTCCTTTCAACCATCTATTCAAAAAAGGATTCAATTTCTGCGCGTGATAGTCTTTGGCGTATTATCAATGGAAAATACGATACGGGAAGACCCCCAGAAGCAAGGTTTTGGGAGGTTGGTGACAGCCCAAACAAGATCATAAAGATTGACAAGCCTCACCTTTGTAGCGATATGGTTTGGAATCTCATTACTGATAAGCACCTTGGAAAGTCTCTAGCAGAAGCAACCCATGCAAAAAAGATACAGGTGTGGCACTCTCAAGTAGTTTGGAAGCCAAAAAGCAAAGAAAATAGTGGCAACGCTGGCTGGCATAGGGATGCGCAATATTGGCCGTTTTGGAGCCATGAGGGTCTATTTACTGCTTGGATCGCGTTATCCGATGTTTCACCAAGATCTGGCCCCGTTAGGTTCATATCGGGGTCCAACCACTGGAAAGAATTACATGGTATGGATTTTTTTAATAAAGACCTTCTCTCGCAAGATAAGATCTTGAAACAACACCATGGAAAACCAAAAATTGTCAGTGGCACTCTTAACATGGGAGAGGTTAGCATACACTCATCACTTACCTACCATTCTTCGGAGGCAAACCTAGAACAAATGCCACGAGTTGGAATGGTGGTTCATTTTTGTACAGATAAAGCAAAAAGAATAGATGTTGATGATAATAATTCAACATATCTAGACCTGTTGATGGATCCAACCATAGCACCCATTATTTATAGGGCTTGACAATGTATCAAGATGCAAACTCAAAATTCAACAAAGGTGGTTTTTATCTTGCAAGGGGGTTGTTTAATGAAAAAAAGGTAGCAGTCCTTGAGAAAGAATTTGATCGGGTTGTAGATCAAATCAAAAAAAGTGGTGAGAACATAAATGCTCGCTGGGGAAGCAGGCTTACAGAGAGAATTGAAAGTTCAGATTCATCAGTCATACACACACACAATGTCCAGGGCTATTCCCATCAAATGCTAAAAATGATACAAGACAAACAATTATTAGATATTACAGAGTCACTAATTGGGGGTAACATTATCTTACACCACACCAAACTATTCCTTAAGCCACCAAAAAAGGGTTCTGCGTTTCCACTCCACCAAGACTGGTCATATTTCCCAACAAAGAAAAACTCCATGATAGCGGCCGTGGTTCATCTATCTGACTGTCATGATGACATGGGCAGGATTCGAGTTGTAGAAGGCTCACATGCCTTAGGAAGAATACAAGGCTCGGACGGTCATTCGTCCATAGAAGAAATACACGGAAAACACGACCTTCGATCTGCCACTCCAGTCAACGCAAAAAAGGGAGATGTGCTTTTCTTCCACTGTTGCACCCTGCATGGGTCTAATGCAAATAGGTCAGATAGTCCAAGAAAGACCATTCTGATTCAACTATACTCAGGAAATGATAAAATAGAAGACTCTTCACATACAAATCTTCAACTTACCCTTAGGGGTTGGAATTATAACGCCACAAGAAACAGTCTTGATTCCATAAGGGGCTAGTTCCTCATATGTCGGCTTGTTAACCAGCCAACTAGAATTGCAATAGAAACAGATGGAAACATTACATCAAGTTTGTCAATGTAGGGACCAACAATCGCAAAACCAGGAACAACAAACTTAAAAAAGGGTACACAAAAAAAACCTGTGACCATGGAGGCTATCGCGCCTCTTTCTGAATAACCATCATAAAATAGAGACAATATGATGACCGGGCAAAAGGTGGCTGCTATTCCGGACCATCCAAAGATCACAAACCAGAAAACCGTTCTGGTGGGTGATAAGAATGAAACAAGTAATGCAACGCCCAGTGCAAGAATCGCCAGAATTAAAGTCACCCTTTTCGATAATGAGACTAACAGGTCTTCATTTATTTTTGGATTGAAAATTTGCTGATAAAAGTCTCTAGTGACCGCGCTTGACGCCACAACAAGCAAGGAGTCAACGGTTGACATAACCGCTGATAAAACCGCAGCAACATACACTCCAATAACAAGCGGTGGCATCACCTGGGCCAATACTAGCGCCAAAAGATCTTCGCCCATGTTCCCTAAAATAAAATCGGGGACATCACCTGCTTTTGTAAGAATTAACCTACCAAGGATACCAATCAAGACTGCGGAGGTATCTGTCAAAAGGGTATATGCTATAGCTACCCACTTGCCCTTTTTGATCTCTTCAGTGTTCTTAATTGCAATGAACCTAACATAGACCTGAGGAGACCCCATGAACCCTATTCCAATTGAAAGAAGACCAAGTATTCCCATAAAATTCATTAGTGTTGCCCCACCGGACCCCCAAGGGCTTAATAGGTCAGGGTCTATTGCTCTTAGTCCATCAATGATCGAAGTGTTTTCTAAAAAACTGAAATAGGTTACAATGGGCAAGATCAACAAACCCAAAAACATAAGCGAACCCTGGAAAAGGTCTGACCAGGCAACAGCCAAAAACCCCCCTGAAAAAATATATAAAACCACAATTCCAAAACCAATGCCGATGCCAACATAATAATCCAAACCAAGAAACGATTCAAAGGTCTTTCCGGTTATGTCAATCTGTGCACTGACATAGATAACAACAAACAAAGAAAGTGCGGTTGCAGATATAATTCTTATGAGGTGCGTTTTGGGTTTGAAATGACCTACAAGAAAATCGGGTATGGTAATGGAGCCATATTGATCGGTAAGTCTCTTAAATTTTTGGGCCATGAACTGCCATGACAACCACACACCAATAACCTCACCCACAACGATCCAAAGAGCACTAAACCCCATAATGGCACCCATGCCAGTAACTCCGATCAAAAGCCAACCAGATTCCCCTGTTGACCTTGCTGATAGCGCTGCTATCCAATATCCTAGTTTCTTCCCACCTACATAATAGTCTGAAAGGCTAGAAATCTTTTTTGAAGCATAATAGCCTATTCCGAGAAGAATACCAAAATAAACAACCAGTACGACAAGTTTTAAGGTCACTAGTCCTTATTTGATTCTCTTGACAAATGAACATTCATTGTCGGGTATGGTATAGATATGCCGCTTGCGGCCATTTGTTTGTATATCTCTGTGTTTACAGCATCAACCGTCCTTCCTCGTTTTTCCGGGTTTTGAATCCAGAAAAGCAATTGGATCTTGAGACCGTGATCTGCGAATTCTCTAAAGCGAACCCTTGGCTCTGGCTGGTTTAGTACATTTTCTTCTCTGTTTGCGATATCTATCAATAACTCCTTAACCTCATCCAGACTAGAACCATAGGCAATCATAAGCGTAATTCTTACCCGTTCAATCTCTCCAGGACCACCACTCTCATTAACAATCTTTGATGCTGCTATCACTGAATTTGGGATCGTTATCTCAATGTCATCACGGGTCATAAACCGGGTTGATCTTAATCCCATCTTTTTAACATAGCCCCTTTCACCTGTGTCTAGAAGAATATAATCACCTTCTTTGAAGGGGGCATCGGCCATGAGAAATATTCCTGCAAAAAAATTAGACACCGTATCCTTCGCCGCCAAACCAAGAACAACACCCAAGACTCCGGCCGATGCTAGAATCCCGTTTATGTTTATGCCCCAACTAAGAAAAATGAAGTAAGCACCAAAAAGGCCAATGGCAATCTTTCCTAGGTTGTTGAAAAGTGGGAGCGTGTTCTTTTGCAAAACCTTATTTGATGCCGTTTGTTTTGAAGCCCAATCCATTGACATTACCAATATCCTTGAAATGACAAACAGCCATATGATAATTGTGATGGTTTTTAAAATACCGATCAAGGCGAATTCGACATGTTCCGGAAACCCTACTGTTTTAATTGATAAAATAAAACCAACAAACAGGATGGAATAAAAAATAGGCTTGTGTAATAACTGTAGAATACGATCATCAAGGGTCGTCTTTGTTGTTTTGACCACTCGTTTGAATATCAATGTGAAAATGACATCAACCAACTTTGCTACCATTATGGACACCACCACCAGGGCTAAACCCCTAAAAACTGTGTTAGATGAAATCAACTCGTAATATTCTTTGAGGTCGATCATTGTAAAATCCTATTTTTTTCTACCTTGCTCATTATATATGGAGAAGGTTTGTTTGTTTTGGTTAAAGTCCCTTAGGGGGTTTGTAACACCCGCAACTCCCCTTTCCCTAATTAGGCGAACCCTTTCGAAATCAATGATCGCCGTTTGCATGTATGGACCCTCGCCACTCTCTTGTAACACAACCCCCTCCGGGTCAACGATCAATGAACCGCCAACACCACCATAACCTACCCCATTACAAGAGACCACATAACATTGTTGTGTTATTGCTGTTGATCTTGCTATTATTTTTTCTTGAGGTCTATCACCTGTTGTTGTCATGGTTGGAATAACTATGAGTTCTGCCCCTAGCCCAACTAGGTCTCTTGCAACTTCAGGGAACCACATGTCATAACAGATCATAACACCAACAACACCAACACCATCAACAGAAAAGATACATGGTTCATCCCCGGGTGTTGTTTTTTCATGGGGGCACCACGGGTATCTCTTACGATATTTTTCAACCATGTCTCCTTCGGGTGAAAATATGGGAGTTGTGTTGAATGTGTTTCCTTCCGATGATTCATAGATGCTTCCTGGAATTAACCACAAACTGTGTTTCTTTGCTAAGCCGGAGAAGGTGTCCGTCAACTTTCCTGGAATCTCTTCTGCCTCATCAGACACGCTGGCAACAGCCCCGTGTGCTACGAGTTCGGGGAATATGACCATCCTGACATCGGGAAAGGCCTTGTTGATGTGATTGAGGTGTTTTTCCATGGCATTAAGATTTTTTTCTTGATCACCATAAGAGTACATCTGAATGGATGCAATCATTATTTGATTGTTCATTGAGTATCCTTTTTCATGTCTCAGACGCGATTGACCAGATAGAGGATTCTATTAATTTTTTGGTATAGTCCTGTTCTGGTTTATTCAATATTTTCTCAACTGGTCCAAATTCAATTATCTCCCCATCATACATCACACCAACGTCATCCGCCATTTCTGATATAACTGTTAGGTCATGGGATATGAAAAGATAGGATAAATTTTTCTCCTTTTGTAGTGATTTGAGCAGTTCCAATATTTTTTTCTGAACACTGACATCCAGCGCCGAGGTTGGTTCATCCAATATGAGAATACTGGGTTCAGCCATCATTGCCCTAGCCAACGAAACCCTCTGTCTTTGGCCCCCAGAAAGCGAATGAGGATAGCGCATCAAAAGGTCCTGGTCTAACCCCACATCATTCATTGTTTCCATTATCTTTCTTTTTGTGACATGTTTATCAACAACACCCATTAATTCCAATGGCTCTGATAGGGTTTCATATATGCTTATCCTTGGATTCAGCGAGCCTGCACTATCTTGCATGACGGCCCCAATTCTCCTGTTCGGTTTTATTAGGTTTTCCATGGTGGACCCACCTATTCTTAATTTCAAAAGACCAGAATCCCTCTCTAAAATGTTAAGTATCATTTTTGCTAATGTGCTCTTTCCGCTTCCCGACTCGCCAATGAGACCGAGGGTCTTGCCTTGAAATAGCACCATCGACACCTTCTTTACCACGGGGTGCTTATTTTGAGTATTACCATATGATTTTTGAAATTCATTTATGGATAGAATTTCTTGTCTGGGGACCTGTGTTTTTGTTTTCTTACGCTTTCTCGTATTTTCCGGACTATTCAGAAAAGACCTAACATATTCACCTTTTGGATCATGGAAAACCCTGTCTGTCTTTCCGCTGTCAATGATCTCTCCAGACCGCATAATCGCAACTTGATCACAATAGCGCCTTATTGCAACAAGGTCGTGTGATATGAGTAGGACAGCAACACCCAATTCACCCTGCAGTTCAAATAATAAATCCATTATCTCTAGTTTTGTGTTTGCATCGAGGCCCGTGGTTATTTCATCTGCTATGATAAGGTGGGGCTTGGTAGATATTGCGAGGGCGATCATTACTCTTTGCATTTGCCCCCCCGATAATTGATGTGGGTATCGATCCATGATGTTAACAACGGAGCCCAACCGAACCCTTTCCAGCGATTGAGTTGCTTTCTCTTCAATGGCTTCCCTTTTCTCTCCACACGACTTGCCAAGTATGGTCTTTATTTGTTTTCCAATTGTTTGTGTCGGGTTTAATGACTGCATGGGGTCCTGAAAGACCATCGCAATCTTCTTTCCTCTTAGATTGGGCACATCCGATATGGGTGTATCAACATAATTTATGCTTCCACCCGTAACAAAACACCCTTTTGGTAACATGTCCAAAAGAGCCCAACCAAACATGCTTTTACCGCTGCCCGTTTCACCGATAAGCCCAGTCGTTTTCCCCTTGTTGATCGTAAGGTCTATGTTTTTAAGAAGAACTTTTTTATCCCCGGCGACGTTTGATACCACATCAAGCTTAGAAATTTTTAAAAGTGCCTTTTGCATTCTAATTTTTCTCTTTAGGGTCAATGAATATTTTTAATTCATCACCAAGAACATTGAACGACATCACCGTAAGCACGATAAATAGTCCGGGGAAAAACACCTCCCACCAGTGATTGAGAAATTGGGCTCTCGACTGAGTAAGAAGTAATCCCCACTCTGTCTCCGGGTGCTGAGCACCAAGACCTATGAATGAAAGTCCTGCAGCGGTTAAAATTGCATAACCAGCGTCTATTGTTCCCTGTACAAGAATAGGGCCCAGGCTATTCGGAAATATGTGTTTTTTCATTATGTGTAGCTTTCCAGCACCCATGCTCTTTGAGACCAATACATATCCACTAGATGATATGATCAGTGCCTGGGAGCGTGCAATTCGCACATACCAAGGGAACCAAGAAGCCGAAATTCCGATGATGACATTGTTTAAGGATGGTCCCAGAATGGCGGTTATGAAAAGTGGCAAAACCAAAGGAGGGAATGAAAGAAAACCATCGGTTATGCGCATCACGACCTCATCAGTTCTGTTGCTTGATGTTCCAGAGAACATGCCGATGGGAACACCAATCATCATTGATAATAAAACAACTCCAAAAGCCACTTTTAATGAGGACATTCCCGCATGAATCGTTAGCGTAAACAGGTCGCGTCCTGCGGTGTCAGTTCCAAACCAATGACGCAGGGTTGGGGGCTGACCTCCAAGCTCAAGGTGGACCGCACCACGCAGGTCCTCATGGTATGGAGAAACAAAAGGAATACAAATGGCCAAGACCACCAGTGTCAAGAGAAAAGACAGTGCAGCAACAGTAGTTTTCTTTTTTAGTAAAATCAAAATATTATCCACTGAACTGGTTCCTAATTCTCGGGTCGATGATCGGATAAAAAAGATCCATTAAAAAATTTATCACGACATAGATAGCCGTGTAAAACAGCGTAACGCCCATGATAGCAGGAAAATCATTTGTTAGGATCGAAAGCACACTAAACTGACCAAGGCCTGGCCAGTCAAAGATTGATTCCACAAGAAAGGTTCCACCCAGCATCAAACCAAAACTAAGTCCAGTAATTGTAGAGACCGGTACCAATGTGTTCTTGTATGCAGAATGCTTGACCACTTCGTTTGACTCAAACCCGTAGGCCAAATATGTTTTAAAAAATGGCTCGTTCATTGTTTCGATCATTGCTGAACGAGAAGTTCTCAGAATAAGGCCAAAAACCCCCAGGGTCATCGTTGTTGCCGGTAGAATGATGTGGCTCAGGCCATCATAAAACAAACCCCACTGTCCTGAATAAAGGGTGTCAAATAGAAAGAGCCCGCTATCAAGGGAAAGGTCACCTTCAACCATGCCAAATCCAGAATGTCTCCCTTGAAGTGGAAACCATTTTAAAACACCAAAAAAAACCAATTGCAGTATCATTCCCAACCAAAAAATCGGGAAAGATAGCCCTAGATAACCAACCCCCCTTACCGTTCGGTCATATCGTGTATTTGGCCATGTTGCAATTGAAAGCCCAAAAAAAAAGCCAAATAACAAAGCAACGACCATGGAAACTGAGACAAGTTCAAGTGTGGCACCAAATCGATGTTTTAATTCTGTTAACACCGGTTGCCGCGTTCTCAAGGAAACACCAAGGTCCAGCGTGAACACGTTTCTTAAAAATGATACATATTGTTCATGGATGGGCCTGTCAAGGCCGAGGTTCTTTTTTGCCATCTCTAGTTGCTCTTTCGTGGGGTGGTCTCCAACCCATAGTGCAACTGGGTCACCTGGCAATGAATGAGAGATAAAAAAAGTGATGGTGCTTACGGTGACCATGACAAGAATCATTGAGGACAGTCGTTTGCCGAAATATTTGATCATCACTTTTTACCCAAGTGGTAAACCAAAAGGGTTGAATATGCGGGGTTGTTCTTTAGGCCCGTTATGTTGTTTTGGTGTACAGATTGGACATTTATATCAACAACTGGCACAACAACACAATCTTTTATCAAACTATCTTGTATGTCTTTATAAAATCCTTTCGACACTTCTGGGTGTAGAGATTCCCTTTCCCACGCTAGGTCTATTAGAGAATCAACGCCAGGGTTACTATAATATGAAAGGTTAAAGAGTGGGTTTTTTTCTGTTTGGTACAATCCAAAGAACCAATCGGATGGAGACGCTAAGGTTGGCCACCATGCCATTGAGATTATGTTTGGAGCGGTTTCAATTTTTCTAGCCTTGTCCCAATTCATTGACCATGTTCCTGGCTTTAGGTCGAGGCCTACACCAATCTTTCTTAAATTGTCCATCAACAAAAATGATGTCAGCCTATACTCTTCTGATGTAGAAACATAGGAGATATCGACCCTTTCTGTTTTTTGTCTTATTTTTGACTTCTCAAGGTAATTAGTCGCCGATTTCATATCAAACGACATGAGACTGTCGGGAGCAACAAACAGAGGAAGGTTTTGAGGAATCAGACCCCTGGCCTCACTCCCCGAATTGCGATAAACATGGTCAGCCACGGTCTTCCGATCCATTGACGCGGCAATCATTCGCCGAACCCAGATATCATCAGTGGGAGGTTTTTGGGTATTAAGCAAATAAAAGTGGTTAATCCATGATGGAAGATATGATATGCTTATAGAGGGGTTTTGATCCAGTCTCGCTAATAATTGAACTGGAATTAAAAAGGCATAGTCGACTAGTCCACTTTCAATCATTTGCAGGCGGGTTGATGATTCTGATACCACCTTTATGATTATCGAATCAAAGTGGTCGTCTCTGCTCCACCCTCCCCAGTAATTATCGTGTTTTTGAAGTATTACATGCCTGTTTTTGGACCACTCCTTAAAACGATATGGACCAGTACCAGCCCCATAACCCCGGTGTAGAGACCCGGTGGGCAACTCAACTATTCCAGGTGAATACATCCATGCCCCATATTGAGAACTGACTATCTTATCTAGCGGTGCGGGTGACGATAGTTTAAAAATGACACCGTGTGAGCCATTCATCAGAACTTGGTCAACGGCCGACCAGATATAACTAGCACCACCATTCATTTTTTTATTTCTCTCAACCACAAACTTCACTGCCTCAGAATCAAAGACCCTTCCATCATGAAAAGTAACGCCCTTTCTTAAAACAAATTCCCATGTAAGACCATCGGGCGATCTTGAATAGGATGTGGCAAGGCCTGGCAAAAACCTACTAGGGACAGAACTGGCATCATGCCAAAGTAGGGGCTCATAAATATTTGACATTGGCAACACCTCTAGTGAAAAAGCCGTTGCGGGGTCCCAATCTTTTACATCGTCGTAGGTTGCGATAATAAAAGAGTCATCAACCCTGGTCTGGTTAGTGCAAGAAACAATAAGCAGAGAAAACAGGTGTAATAGTATCTTGTTTTTGAACACAGACGTTTTTGGGTTTATACCATTAGTTAAGACCAGATGTTTTACAATAGAACCATACCTTTAATTAATTTATTAAGCACACCTATTTTCCGAAGATCATTTTTTTGGTAATCTTATTGTTCCCAACCTTCAGTTGGTAGAAATAAATACCGCTTGAAACCATTCGGTTGTTCTTGTTCATTCCTGTCCATGTTTCCGTGTAAGTACCCGCGGGCCTGCGACCATCGACCAAGGTTTTTACCTCTTTGCCTAAAAGGTCATATATGATGAGTGAAACATTGTCTGGTCGGTGGGTGTAATATTGAAATCTCGTTTCTGGATTAAATGGGTTTGGATAGTTTTGACCAATTGAAATCCCTTTGGGTATGGTGGCTTGTTCGTTTTCAACTCCTAAAACACCATTGTGCTCTATCATGTATATGTGTGGTTTATCTGCTGCAAAACTAGCAGATGAAAACACAATGTCACCAATGCCATCGTTGTCAATGTCTCCTGAAAAAAGTTTTGCTACCCTGACCTTGCCCTGGTCGTTCCCGGGTGTGTAGTTGTCCGTTGTGTCATCCATGAAAACAACTCTCTCCGTGTAGTTGTTCGGACTGATTGGGTCGCCCCCCATATATTCCCAATCGTAAACAGCCTCATCATAGTGTCCTGCAAGATAAATGTTTGGGTTACCATCCCCATCAGCGTCACCCACGCTGACCTGCCTAAGCCCCCCATCATAGGTTGCAAACAAATTAAGATCAGAAAATGATAGACCGCTAACATCCTCAACCCCGCTCGCAACAAAAAAACTTCCTGGGGTAATTAGGTCGCCAGACAGACTATTTACTCCAGAAGTGAGGCAAAACATTTCACTTGTGCCATTATTATCTATGTCTGTAATTAAAATTCCCTGGTTTGCTCTTTGATAAAGCTCTGAAGAAACATAGAAGTCCGTCTGGTATTCATACTGGTCCTCTCCGGTGTTTTCATGAACAACAACGTGGAAATATTCATACCCAACAGTATAGACCTCCTTATAGCCATCATTGTCAAGGTCTCCCACTGAAATATTATAGCCACTCCAGTTGGACCAGACCTCGTCTTGATATTCAATATTAAATATGGCGGAATCGTTTATGACCGTATCAAGTTCAAAGATCATCATTCTGCTGGTACCACCAGAACCCAACTGGGACCAGGGGCCGTCCATTACGGACACAATGATCTCTTGCTTTGAGTCACCATCTAGGTCTTCAACATGAATTTGGCCCGCCTCCCACACGCTATCAAGACCCAGGTCCCATGTATGGGTTGGTTGGGCTAAAAAGGACATTGAGTCCGGGTTCCATTCGAAGACCTGTAGACCGTTCTGTCCTGAGACCCCTGGGCTTGTGTCCACCAATGATAAAACCTCTTGGTTGCCATCACCATCAATGTCACCTACAGCAACGCTGGAGTATGCGTCATAAGTACAACTAAGATCATAAAACGTGTACACCCATTTTAATTCTATTGAATCATTTCCAGCCGCCTCATAGTGATAAACGCCATTACAATATTCTCCGGCATACGAACTAGAAACGATAAAATCTCCAAATCCATCACCGTCAAAGTTAAATGGCCCCACCATGTTCCATGGCGGACCTGCTGGAATCAGTCCGCCTGCGCCCCATGGATCATTGTGCCACTTAAGAGCATAGGAGGTATCCATTTCCGTGGCCAGGGTGGTAGTAAGCATTGCAAAAAAGGTAATTCGAATTAGATATGTTCGTTTTGTCATGTTGCAGTCCTTTATTAAACTTCAATTCCTGAATATGGTGATTGTATATTTATATGGAAGTTATACACCAATGAAAAAATTATCCATCATGTCATTTATGAATTTATGCATTCTCTTGTGTGCCGGGGGGGTATTTGCCCAAGAACCTTTTCTAGAGTTAAGACCTTTTCTTCCTCCAGGATTTGAACAGTATCCTGCGTCTCAACACGTTGACCATCACCACCCATATTCAAATCAGACAGATAATCTTTTTTTAAGATTTGACGGCGTTGAGTTTGTTGATAATGTGATCTATCCTGACTGTCTTTCCGGCTCATCCTGTTATGATGGTCACGCAGGCATAGACTACTTCATGCCACACAACACACCAATTATCGCACCTGCGGATGGGTATGTTCTTTGGGCGTCTTTTTCACCCCCCGCAGACCCATGTCCAGGAGGCATAACGCCAAATGGTGACCAAGGAACGATCATCCTTGCTCACAGCAATGATTACTTCACGGTCTATCTTCACATGACACCACCATTGAACGTTTCAGTGGGAAACAATGTTGAAGCAGGTGACACGCTGGGGTTTGCTGGGAACACGGGATGTGCGATCAACACGCACCTTCACTTTGAGGTGCGCAAGGGAAACTGGTTCTTTGACACCAATGAGCCCTATGCGGTTGATCCATTTGGCTGGTGGGGCGAGTCCATTGACCCCATTGAGGAGATTCGACAAAACAGGAGCCATTGGTTGTGGGTCTCTGAGAATCTGGTAGACGACGGAGATAATGGGTTCCAAAGATTTCAGGGTCCAGATTGGACATATATTAATGAAGGGTTCAATAATGATTGTTGGACATCACCCGCTACTACAGAAGGGACGGGCGGACACTATGCAATCTGGGCTCCACACGCTGAGAATCCAGGCGAGTATGATATAGAGGTATACATTCCTGCCGATGTTGGTGGTGCCACGGGTGCGATATATGAACTTTATGTGAAAGGTGAAAATGGAACCAGTGTTAAATCAGAGATCGTTGTTGACCAAACGACAAATACGGGCGAGTTTAAAAACATCGGATCAGCATCCCTTCTTTCTGGTGCAAGTCTTGGGGTTGTGCTAAGGGATGTAGTTACACAGGGGTCTTCTGGCGCAAGCGTAGTGTTTGATGCAATTAGAATCACCCCTATCACATCTAAAACAAGCCCACTGTTTAATGAAAAGAAACCCCAAGAAAATGTTAAGTTAGCCGATGTGTTTCCCAACCCATTTAATTCTAATGTTGTTGTGACCTATGAACTCCAAAAACAAACCGATGTTTCCATTGGGATAGTAGACCTTTCTGGGAGGCTCGTACTACAAGAACACCTGAAGGGAAAAAGTGCAGGAACACATATGTATAGATGGAGTGGGAAAAACATAGCCGGAAAAGAATACCCTTCTGGCGTTTATGTTTTTTCCATAACGTCAGGCGGGGTGTCTCAATCAAAGAAAATCGCATACATCAAATAGAATTGAAGAACTCCAGTCCACGCACACCATCTCTTCTTTTGCTTATGGTGGTGTTTTGCATTGTCAATAACTGCTCAACCAAAAACAGAGATTTGATCATGAACGATATAAAAATAATTCCAAAACCAGAAAGTCAAATACCAAGCCCCGGTAGCGTTGACATGCGTAAACTGGAAAAAATTTTAGTTTCAACAGACAACGATTCTGCGTTTAAAATAGCAGAAATGATACAGGGCTTATTGTTGCCCATCAAAAGCCTTGAAATAGAAAGACAGTCACAAAGCATGTCGAATTCTATTTTGATCTCATTAGATGGCGATGGAAAACTTCCAAGAGAAGGATATTCTCTTAAAATTGGAGGTAAAAACACGGTGACCATTGAAGCCTCTTCCTATGCGGGTCTTTTTTATGGTTTTCAATCTTTCAGACAAATATGTGGGCCGGAAATCGAGGCTGGTAAAAAACCAAAAATTTGTGCATTACCCCATGTTGACATAACTGACGCTCCTTCCTTTGGTTATAGAGGAATGCACCTTGACGTATCAAGACATTTTTTTGATGTGGATTTTGTAAAAACATATATCGACATGATAGCGCTTCATAAAATGAATGTTTTTCATTGGCACCTAACAGATGACAATGGGTGGAGAATTGAAATAGACAAATACCCACAATTGGCAGAAAAATCTGCCTGGAGAGTTGATCGGAGGAGTGACCCGTGGAAAGAGCAATCGCCATCGAAAGAAAATGAAAAAGCGTCATATGGTGGCTTTTATACAAAAGATGAAATACGGGAAGTTGTAGAATATGCAGCAGTGCGAAATGTAATGGTGATTCCCGAGATTGAAATGCCAGGACACACCTCTGAGGTCTTTGCAGCATACCCAGAGCTCTCCTGCAAGGGTGAATACATGCCGGTAAACCCAGGATCATACTGGCCGAACGTTGATATATTCTGCGCTGGCAAAGAAGAAGTGTTTTATTTTTTAGAAAATGTCCTTAGTGAGGTCATTGAACTTTTTCCTGGTCCTTATATTCATATTGGTGGAGATGAGGCTGACAAGTTGAATTGGCAGTCATGCGCAAGGTGCCAAAAAAGAATCATAGACGAGGGACTAAAAGACGAACATGAGTTGCAAAGTTGGTTCATAAAAAGAATTGAGAAATTCATCTTGTCAAAAAATAAAAAATTGGTGGGGTGGGATGAAATACTTGAAGGGGGTCTTGCAAAAACCGCGACTGTGATGAGTTGGAGAGGAATGAAGGGTGGAATCGAATCTGCAAAGGCCGGGCACGATGTCATAATGTGCCCAACTTCCCATTGTTATTTTGACTACTACCAAGCAAATCCAGAAACCTCTCCAGCAGCATTTGGTGGATACACAACGCTAAAGAAGGTCTATGGCTTTAACCCCATTCCCAGTGAGTTGTCAGACTCAGAAAAAGCACACGTCCTAGGCGCACAAGGAAATCTTTGGACAGAATATGTTCAAACTCCCAAAAGAGCGCAGTATCGTGTCTTGCCAAGAATGTCGGCCCTTTCAGAGGTGCTTTGGTCTGGTCCAGGCAAAAACACCTATGAAGACTTTTATGACCGCCTAAAGAGACTGTTAGTCAGGTTTGATGAACTGGGTTGGACCCATGCGCCTGGATCATACCTAGTATCAATAAACGTAGACCCCAGCAGTAACAACAAGGAGCACAAGATAACTCTATCCTCTGAAAAACCAGGTGAGATAATAAAGTTTACGACTGATGGGTCTGATCCCGGGAACGCTTCAAATGTATACGAGTCTCCAATAGTCGTCAAACAAAAAACAGTGATAAGGGCTGGCCTTTTCATGGATGGCGAACAGAGGGGGGAAACAAATGAAAAGACAATTCATTTTAGCAAGGCCCTTGGGAAAAAGACGTCATACCACACCCCCTATAGTGATAGATACTCTGGTTCTGGTCTTCTTACGCTGGTTGATGGTCTTACTGGTTCAATTGCACATAACGATGGTTACTGGCAGGGCTGGCATCAGGAAAACATGGAGGTAACCATTGATCTTTTAAAAACAGAAAAGATATCAATGGTCTCTGCCGGATTTCTCGAATCTCATGGGTCTTGGATATTTTTACCAACACATGTCCTTGTGTCATTTTCAGACGACGGGGAGACTTATAACAACACAGTAAAAATTCAAATTAAAGACGGAAAACAAAACGGAACAGCACGCAGGGTTGAAGTAGAAAGCGTCAACTTTAATATCTCTGCAAGATACGTAAGGGTAGAAGCCATAAACAGGGGCACGTGTCCAGAATGGCACCCTGGTGCCGGTGGTAAAACCTGGGTCTTCTGTGATGAAATAATCATTGAATAATTTAAGCCTGACGGAAAATAATGGGTTGGCGGTTTTTGTTAATGTTCTTTTTGATCATTAGATTTTAATAAATAACTAGAGAGTTTAATGAAAAGATTATTATTCCCCCTCCTCCTTGGTCTAATGGCATGCTCATCAAAAACACCGGTCGACATGGAAGAGGTTCTTTATGACCGATCAGGGCAATACATCACTGCCGATAATTAC
The DNA here is from genome assembly GCA_964478995.1 of uncultured bacterium. Lineage (GTDB taxonomy): Bacteria > Fidelibacterota > Marinisomatia > Marinisomatales > UBA1611 > NZWG01. The sequence continues at coordinate 22,232 of CAYZJY010000002.1, read as the reverse complement.
AACACCTCAATTCTTGGTTTTGTGTATAATCAAAAAGTTTACAATGGTCCTGCTTTTGTTCGCTATAGAAGTGGTGAAAAAAGAGAGCAGGGAAACCTTAATAATGGGTTTCGGTCTGGAGCTTGGACAGGGTGGGATAAAGATGGAGTAAAAAAATTTGTTGGGGAATATAAAAAGGGGAAGGCCCATGGAAAATGGACTGGATTCCATGTCAATGGTAAAAAGAAGTACGAGGGTGACTATGAACTAGGGTTTCAGAGTGGAAACTGGAGCTACTATGATGAAAATGGCAAAAAGAATCTAGAAGAAAAATATTATGTATGTAATGATGAGTGCAAAGACGAACACCCCCCAGACCGCAGGGGCGTTCCTTATGTTTGCATAAAACTTGGTCGACTCAAAGATTCAAAAAAAATCTAACCCGCCTTTAAAACTGATAGATAGTTGGTCGTTCCGGGTACCCCAACAGGGACTCCTCCAGTCATAACAAACCTTTCGCCTTTCTTGATCAGCTTGTGTTTTTTTAATGCTCTATTGGCAATTTGGGGAAGTTCGTCGGCAGACTCGTAGTTATCAACCAGTATTGAATCGATACCCCATACAATAGAAAGCCTTCTACATGTTTCTCTAAATGGGGTCATTGCTATTATTTTGGCAGATGGGCGATATCTAGCAGCCATTCTTGCGGTGCTGCCACCGTGGGTCATGGTTACTAAAACCCCAATCCCCTGGTCTCTTGATACAGAGCATGCAGCGTGGCTTATGGCGTTTGCTGTTTTTAATTTATTGCTAGTGGGTCTAATTGAATCCTTTTGATGGTCTAGTGATGATTCTGTTTCTTGCACAACGCGAGATAAAACCTCAATTACTTTTTTAGGGTGTTTCCCCACAGCGGTCTCACCTGTTACCATCAAGGAATCTGCCCCATCTAAAATAGCGTTTGCAATATCGCTTACTTCTGCCCTTGTGGGCACAGGCCTATCAGTCATTGAGTCAAGGATCTGCGTGGCTATGACAACGGGTTTTCCTGCTTGATTTGCTTTTTCTATCACCTCTTTTTGAATTAAGGGGACCTTTTCTATTGGCATTTCAACACCCAGGTCTCCCCTTGCAACCATAACCGCGTCGAAACATTCAACAATTGATTGAAGGTCTTGAACGGCTTCCCACTTTTCAATTTTTCCCATTACTGGGGTTGTGTAGCCAGCCTCTTTGATGATTTTCGTAACTACATCATAATCAGATGCAGATCTAACAAAGGATAAGGCTATCCAGTCTGCCCCGTTAGACAGAGAAAGGTGAAGGTCTTTCCTGTCTTGCTGGGTTAAAACCGGGGTGTTTAGTGAAACACCGGGAAAATTAACCCCCTTTCGGTTTTCAATGGTACCGTCCATCACCGCGACACAATCAATGGTTTGGTCAGATACAAGTCTCTTAACCTCAAGGGCTAGTCTGCCATCATCAATTAAAATTTTTGCTCCCGGATTAATCTTCTCAAATCGCACACCCTTTGACAACGATACTATGTCCGGGCCTTCTTGTTCATTGCTAAGCCTGACCGCTTCACCCTTTTTGATGTTTATGTGCTCATCTAATTTTCTTATTCTAATCTTTGGTCCTGCCAAATCAGCAAGGATGGTGGGGCGCAGACCCCGAGTTGTTTTTAGGGTTTTTATGCGTTCAAAATATCCGATCTTTTCATCTTTGGTTCCATGGGAGAGGTTGATTCGAAAACAACAAACCCCCAACTCAACAAGGGATTGTAATGTTTTTTTATCATCACAACCTGGCCCAATGGTTGCAACAACCTTGGTCTGATTAATCATAAAAAACCATGGCAAAAACACATTCTAAAATTCAATTCAATACCTGACTTGCTAGCAAACGAAATTTTGGAATAGTAACATCGGACTCTTTCCCCTCTTCGCCTACCATTCTATATGAACCCTCCATGTGACCCATGGGCGTTTTTAATGGACAAAAACTTGTATATTCGAAAGAGGTGCCTGGTTCTAGGGTCGGTTTCTTACCTACAACGCCGGGTCCGTAAATATCTTCACTGTTCCCTACGCCATCCGTAATGTGCCAGTAGCGACTGATCAATCGAACAACCGCACTTGAACGATTTTCAATCATCACACGATAGGAAAACAGAAAATAGGATTGAGTTGGGCTAGAGCGTTCAGGTACGTACTTAGGGTCAATGGTTATTTTAATGTTGTTTAGCATCATAAAACTTAATCCCTTTGTCTTTGCCATACGATTTATTCCATATAAATTTTCATTCAATATGAGCGATAACAATCGAGCGTTATACCTTTTTGCCCTAATCATCGCGCTTGGCGCGTTCCTAATTCAACGCAGAAACGCTAGTTTCTCTTCCGACATAACAAACAATGAGATCATGGGGCACATCCGATATTTGTCACACGAAAACAGGTCTGGCAGATACCCCGGCACAAGAGGCTCCAAAGACGTAATAGCGTACATGGTCAAACAACTTAAATCCTATGGGGTGAGGCCTGGCGTTAAAAATTCATTTGTACAACCATTTGACATAACCACTGGAATAAAATTAAAACATGGGAACTTTGCCTTGATCAATGGGGACTCGTTAACCCCGGAGAAAGACTATCTGCCTCTTTCATTCTCATCAGGTGGACATACAGAGGGCGGACTTGTCTTTGCTGGTTACGGGTTTAACGTTAACGAAGATGGTCTAAAGTGGAATGATTATGATGGTCTTGATGTCAAAGAAAAATGGGTTGTGATTATGCGGCATGGCCCAGAAAGAGGGTCTCAACACTCGCCCTATGCGCCTTATTTTCCCCTTCATAAAAAAATGTTGACAGCAAGAGACATGGGAGCGGCGGGGGTTGTGTTCATATCACAAATTGAAGACCAGGGTCTTTACCCGCTAAAATACATGCCGGGATATAAAGATGCGGGAATACCTGTGGTACACCTCGCCAATGATGTTGCGGATAAGTTGCTTGGTTCCGTGGGTTGGTCTCGTCAAAAAATCCAAGAAACAATGAATCGATCTCTTGAGTCAATAAACTTTGAGATTGAGGGCCAAACCTTAAAAACAAACATAGACCTAGAACACATAAAAACAAGAGCAGCAAATGTAATTGGGGAAATACGAAGTGGAAATAGAAAACATAGAGATGAGTATGTTGTTATCGGTGCCCATTTTGACCATGTCGGAAGAGGTGGCCCTGGATCTGGGTCTAGAAAACCAGACGAAGACGCTGTTCATCCTGGTGCGGATGACAATGCATCTGGAACTGCTGGATTGCTGGAAATTGCTCAAAAACTAGCATCCCAAAAAAGCAGATTAAAACGTAGTGTCTTATTAATTGGTTTTGATGCCGAGGAAAAGGGCCTTCTTGGAGCAAAGCACTTTGTTAACAACCCCGTAATTTCTCTTAACAATGTAATTACAATGATAAACATGGATATGATTGGAAGAATGAAAGACTCTATTGTAACTGTGGGTGGGGTTGGAACCTCTCCCTCTTTTGAGCCACTCATAGACAGCCTAAAGAAGGGTCGAAACTTCAATGTTTCAATGTCAAAACCCGGGTTTGGACCCAGCGACCATGCGGCTTTTTACTCTGAAAACATTCCTGTTTTGTTTTTCTTTTCTGGGTTTCATGATGAATATCACACTCCGGATGACACCTGGAAGAACATAAACCTTCAGGGTACAACAGATATTGTAAACCTTGTCTACGATGTAGCACACCACCTAACAAGAACAAACCAGGCCCCGAATTATTCCGAATCGGGTCCAAAACAACCTCAAACACCAGCCAGTAAAAGATTCAACGTTACCCTTGGCATTATGCCTTCTTATGGAAGCATAGAGGTGGGTCTTGAGGTAGATGCAATATCAAAAAAGGATGGTCCTGCTGCAGTCGCGGGAATGCAAAAGGGAGACGTTATCAAAGCAATAAACGGAAAGCCCATAAAGGATATTTATGAATACATGGATCGCCTTGGAGGACTAAAGAAGGGAATGGTGGTGCCATTCGTGATTAAAAGAAATGGCAATGAGGTTGTTCTTGACGTTTCTTTTTAATTCTTTTTATTGGTTAGAGTTGGTGCGGTCTCTTATTTTCTCTGTGAGCTCTAAAACTGCCATCACATAGTTGTCAGCGTGATTGTAGGCATAAACGGCCTTGTATATGTCGCCATCCTTGCCATAGTCTTTACTGTTTGCTGAATAACCATTCATTCTCAGGTAGTTTGCAATGCTACCCAAAACATCTGGCCAACTATACGGTTCGCGGATACCGTTTTCATTAAAATCCACAGAATATCGAGTAAAGCTAGATGGAATAAATTGCCCAAATCCAAATGCGCCAGCATATGAACCGCCTATTTCTTGTGGGTCTAGTTGATCATTAAAACAATATTTCAAAAACTCTGCCAATTCTCTTGTGGCCCATTTTGAACGTTTTGGCATATCGTGTATTTGAGAATATAATGCATTAAACACAGAAAACTGGGAATGGTGAACGCCATAATTGCTTTCAACCCCAGCGATGGTTACCACAATGAAGGGGTCAACACCATATTTATCAGAAACTGATTTTATTAATTTTATATTTTCCTTGTAGAACTTTGCACCTGCAGAAATCCTTGATTCTTTAACAAATATCTTTCTATAGTCTGACCACGGTTTTTTTTCATAAGGCTTTGCAAATCTTTGAGCAATTTCTTCATGGATCTTTACTTCTCCGTGTGAGAAGGCCTCCCTCACATAAGCCTCTGGTATTGCGCCATCAAGTTTGTCCAGCACCAGCCTATAGGCAAGGTCGTCATTGACCGACTGGGCACATACAAAAGAAAAAAGCACTGTAGATTTAATTATCTGTTTCATCTGAGATTCCTTTCTGAAATAAACAAGTTTGTCTCTCCTCTTTTTTCCTGGTTTCGATTAGAGGCAAAAACCAGGAGCCAGCCATTTGGGCTAAACATTGGAAAACCATCAAAACCGTTAAAGTAAGCGACTCTCTCTAGGTCTGTTCCATCAGAGTTGGTAGCATAAAGATTAAAATCCCTACCTTTTGGGTCGTGCAAATTTGATGAAAAAATAATTCTATTTCCATTAGGAAAAAAATAGGGACCAAAGTTTGCAGCATTATTGTTTGTGACCTGCGTCTTACCGGTTTGCGCAAACATAAAAGTATAAGGTATTAACAGGCCCAAAAACAAAAGTTCATGTTTATTAATGGGTTTCGTTTTGTGGGAGTTGGAAATTTTTTAATTTTTTTTTAATCAGTCTAGGGGGTTAGGCCCGTAATACTCATCAAAAGACCTTGATTTATATAGTCTTTTTATGGGTATGCCTAAAAAGGTCAGATATATGGACTGACCATTCCACCATTCATCGTGATATGTTCTGGCTCGAATATCAAAAAGCCCATTGTTCATCGGCGAGTAGCGCACACCAGCATCCATGGCCAAATGAGGTCTTGTATATGCATCTGAACCCCACAGGTCCTGATATGCGCCATGAACAAACCGTCCATGTATCTTAACATCGGCGACAAGGTCTTCTCGAATGTCATAACTAAACACATTTGTATATGAATACATTGAAAGTGGGGCTCCTCTAAATAAAGAAAACCCCATGGTGAAAACCTGTCGATGCCTGAACCTGTTTTCTGTCTCATCTTCCACGCTTACCTCATCAGAATTGTGGTACGGATCCTCTTCGGGGCCTCTGATAAAATCAGGCTTGAATTGTGCAAACCCAAAACTCAAAAAACAGACAAAAATTATTGTCTTCTTAATAATCATAACTTTTCTATACCGTTTATATAATATAATATGTTATTTGTGGTGAAACCATCGGGTTTTTATGTGTGAAAACCTAAAGTTTCGAGTTTATTTATATTTTTGTTTTTGTATAAAACGCTTTGTACCTTCCCGCGTATTTCAATGATATACAGATATTAAATATACGACCGGTCCACACGGTTTGCTGGGACCAGAAAGCTAAAAAATAAAAGAACATTAATGACTGAAGAAACAAACGGGAAAAATCAATCCATACCTCGAGGATACAAAAGAGAAGATTCCTCTGCTCGTGTTGAGTGGGTCAAAAACTTTTCAGGTCTTGACCTTGGAGAGACACTACATGATGAACCTGAAGAACTCCAGGGTATAATAGAGAACCATGTTGGATCCATAAATATTCCTATGGCGGTTGTGGGCCCACTCCTTTTAGATGGTGTATATGCAAAGGGGGAGTTCTGCGTCCCTGTTTGCACTATCGAAGGTACGCTTGCCATGTCAATGAATCGCGGCATGCTTGCCTCGGCTATGTGTGGTGGAACAAAAGCAAAGCATTTTAGACAGGAGCTTTCAAGGGCACCTGTCTTTATTTTTGACAACCTAGAAGAAAGCATAAAGTTTCAAACCTGGGTTAACAACAATAAAAACAAAATAATGGCAGTGGCAGAAACAACAACTAGATATGGAAAGGTGCTGAGGATAGATCAGTATACCGTTCATAACTATGTTGTTTTAGATATTGTAATGGATACCGGTAACGCCGCGGGACAAAACATGGTTACACTAGCAGCAAAGGTTGCTTGTGAGTTCATTCAAAAAGAAACAAATCAAAATTACTTTTTAGAGTCTAATGTAAACAGCGACAAAAAGGCATCTGCCAGGAATATGTTGCTTGGTCGTGGTCACGGTGTAACGGTAGAGACAACCATTAATAATAGCGTTATGAAAAGAATTCTAAAGGTGGACCCAGACATTCTTTTTGATGCATGGCCTTATTACCCAATCATATCAAGCATGGCTGGAACAAATGGAAATGGTATCCATGTCTCAAACGCCCTTACCGCAATATACTTGGCAACGGGGCAGGATGCAGCATGCGCATCAGAAAATAGCGGCGCTCAGTTTGCATTAGAAAAAAGAGATGATGGTTTAAAATTCAAGCTAACCCTCCCCTCTCTAACCGTTGGCACCGTTGGTGGTGGCACAAGGCTTAAAATGCAAAAAAGGAATCTGGAACTTTTAGGGTGCGCTGATGGCGAGCATTCATCCAGAAAACTAGCAGAAATCATTGCGGGTGCGACACTTGCACTGGAGATTTCTCTTGTTTGTGCAATTGGTTCACATACCTTTACCGATGCTCACATGAAATATGGTAGAAAATAAAGTCTTTCATGGATGTGCTCCAAAACCCCAAATACCAATATCTTTTGGGGAAGCAACCCTTTTTCTTTAAGATATTCAAAACTCTTTTCTATCTATATTCAAAGCTTGTTTTTTCTACATATGCCCCGTTGCGCGTTTTTGGTAGAGAAAACATTCCGAGTTCATCGTTTATTTTTTGTAGCAACCACAATAGCCACATGGATGTGGCTCTCCTTTCGGTGGCCTCAAAAAAAGATTTCAATCATTTTGGAATGTTGGCCGCTAGAGACTATTGGTTTGATAGTTCGCTTAAAAGGGTCGCTGTAAATACAATTATGAATCTGATTCCTGTTGACCGGAAATCTTCTGAGGATAAAAAATTATCAATTAAAGAATCGGAATCCCTCTGTGGTGCGTTTATGGACTATGGCCAGCGAAACCTTATCTTGTTCCCTGAAGGTACGCGCGGTGAGCCCGGAAGAATGCTGCCGTTTAAAAAAGGCGCGGCAACTTTTTCTGTTAACCTAGACAAGCCCATCTTGCCTGCTGTTATTCATGGGTCGCATAAAATTTGGCCGCGTGGAAAGATTTTTTTTGGTCTGCCAACCAAAATTAATGTTTACATTCTTGAGCCAATTTATCCTAGAACATTTTTGAAAAGCGTGAATTCATCTGAGGATGAGGTCAATGAGGCGATACAAAAGATTACACTCGAACTCGAACAAAGCATAAAAGAAAAGGTTCTTTCCCTCTATGGATAGAAAAAATAAATTTTTTGGAATCAATGATTCCAACTGGGGACACAAATGGGGTTATAAAGACTCTGGTTTTGTAATTAATGAAGACATGTCTGTCTCGTTTACTGGAAACCGATATCCCATCTGCGGTAAAAGGCTTCCTAATTTTATTCCTTTTGTAGAAGAGATCCTTGATGTTCGGTTTAAAACAGAACCTAAAATTGTTGAGCAAGAAGAGAAGCATGTTGTTGAACCGCGCATAAATGAGTCATTCATGCAAGAACTAAAAGAGGTGTTTTCGGAAGATAGACATACAGGCGAAAATAATGAAAGGGTTCTACATAGCCACGGACAGCACTCCACCGATGAAGTATACAAGGTATTATACAATAAACTGGAAAAATTTGCAGATCTTGTATTTTACATTGAAAGCGAAGAAGAAACCAAAAAACTGATAGCGTTAGCCAAAAAACATGATGTCTGCCTGATTCCATATGGCGGAGGAACCAACGTGACAAATGCTCTTCGGCCCCCAAAAGAAGAGAGCCGCATGGTCGTTTCTGTTGACACCAGAAGAATGGATGCGGTTGAGTCACTAGACAAGGAAAACCTCCTAGTGACCGTACAGGCGGGCATAACAGGTAAGGCTCTTGAAGAAAAACTTAATAAAGAGGGTTTTACAGTTGGTCACGAACCTGATAGTTATGAATTTTCAACCGTCGGTGGGTGGATATCTACCAATGCTGCAGGGATGAAAAAACATCGGTATGGAAACATAGAAGACATCGTTCAAAACCTAACCATGGTCACACCAAGCGGTACCATTAATCAAATCAAACCCCTTACCAGGTCTTCTTTTGGTATTAAAGCCCAAAATGTATTATTTGGCTCTGAGGGGAATCTTGGAATAATAACAAAAGCAACCTTAAAAATGCACCGAATACCTGAGTCTTCTGCCTATGAGTCCATAATTTTTAAAGATTGGGATACCGGCGTCAGTTTCATGTATGACCTCTTTCATTCTAACATGGTTCCTGCTAGCGCAAGACTGGCAGACAACCTACAGATTAGGCTTGGAAATGCACTGAAAGAAGAAAAAGAAGGGTTGGCGGGTGCCCTAGATCGGTTTAAAAAATACATCCTTTTTAACGTAAAAGGGGTAAATCCTGAAAAATTCACTGCTGGTGTTTTCAAAATAGAGGGCTCTCGTCATGAGGTTTTACATCAACGAACGAACCTAAAGACCTTAGCCAAAAAGCACGATGGAATTCTTGCAGGAGAAAGCACGGGAAGGAGCGGCTATCTGGCCACAATGGTGATTGCATATATAAGAGAATTGATCTTCACACAAAATATTCTTGGGGAAACCATGGAAACAGCTGTGCCTTGGTCAAAAATAAACCAAGTTAAAGAAGGGGCTCATGAACTTGTGAACAAACTTCACAAAGAACACGGTCTCCCAGGAAAGCCCTTCTTCACTTCACGAATCTCTAAAATATACCACACGGGCGTATGCATGTATAACACAATAGCAATGAGTTACGATGGCATTGAAAACCCTGAAGATATATTTACAAGCATAGAGCACAAAATGAGAGCGAATTTCATTAAAAATGGTGGCTCCATATCTCATCACCATGGTGTAGGAAAACTTCGTAAAGATTTTATGTCTGACACCTTGTCTAAGGGGAGCATAGAAATGATTCAGGGAATAAAAAAAGCGCAAGACCCCGATAATGTTTTTGGGGTAAAAAACAACATTGTATTAGATTGAGTCGGTTTTTGGTGTTTTAATTATGTTTTTGAAAGAAAAAGTATTCATCATTACTGGGGCCTCTTCTGGGATTGGTGAGGAGTTATCTAAACAACTATCTAGCGCTGGGTCATTGGTGGTGTGCGCCGCAAGAAGGTTAGATGAACTTGAGAGAGTCTGTGAGACTATTAACAACTCTGGTGGAAAATCGATTCCCATCCAAACTGACATAACAATCTTAGAGCAATGTCAAAACATGGTTGAACAAACGATTAAGACATTTGGAAAGGTTGATGGTCTAGTATTAAATGCGGGAATAAGCATGTGGGCTCGCTTTGATGAGATAAGCGATATTGGCTTTTTCAAAGACCTTCTTAATGTAAACTATTTAGGTGCTGTAAACTGTGTGCATGTTGCCCTACCACACCTTAAAAAATCACGGGGAAAAATTATCAGTTGCTCAACCGGACAGGCTCTTATGGGTTTTCCTAGGCACTCTGGATATGCCGCCTCCAAGCATGCCCTACACGGCTTCCTCTCCACCCTTGCTATTGAAAACAAAAAAGAAATAACTGTGCTTGAGGCAATTTTAGGGTGGATAAGAGACACAAATCTCAGGGGTAATGCTTTTGGTCCAGATGGAAAAAAGCAAAACACCCCACCAAAACAACATAGTAAAGAGTCCATAGCCCTTGATGTTTGTGTTCAAAAAATCATACGCGCCATTGAGAGGGATTGGAGAACGGCATACATTCCACTAAAACTTCGCCTTATACCTTTCTTTAAGGCTTTTTGGCGATGGTATTTAGAATTTAGAGCAGACAGGGTCATGGAAAAACCTCAACAAAAATGATACAACAAATAATTGTATCAATTATAAAGTTTTCTCCATCAACAAAAAGGTGGTTCTGGCGTTTCTGGTATAATTTGTTTGCCCGAAAATCGCAACACCATGATTTTCGTTTTATGAATTATGGTTATTATGAAGA
>CAYZJY010000002.1:0-11480 GCA_964478995.1 uncultured bacterium | reverse complement strand
TCTGAGGCTTTGCCTTTTGAAGATGCTGAGTTTGATGTTGTATTAAACATTGAGTCGTCACACTGCTATGGAAACATTAACCAGTTTCTTTCTGAGGTTAGACGAGTATTAAAAAGGGGTGGCCTCTTTCTTTGGTGTGACTTTAGAACACACGATGAAATGGAAAAATTGTTCAAGTCTTTTATATCCACAGGTTTTTCTATCAAAAAAGAAAAAGATATAACCCCAAACATAATGCTAGCACTAGAAAAACTAACACCTTATAGAAAAAACCAAATAAAAAACCATGTGCCCAAAATTATTCAAGGGGTTTTTGAGTCCTACGCTGGGGTTCAGGGTGGAAGCGTAAACAGTGCCTTTTTGTCGGGGCAATTGATCTATAAAAGTGCAACACTAGAAAGAAATTAAGTTGGGATCCACACAAAAAGCCCTTGTTTGCCTTTTTGTACTTTTTCTATCTACCTCAAAGGCTGAATTAACAATTATTCACTGTGGTCTTTTAATTGATTGTACTGTAAACAAACCACAAAAGGTGGTGTCTCTTTTAATAAAAAACGGAACCATAATAGAGATTGCTGATGGATATGTAGACCCCGGTGAGGGCGATTTGCTAATTGACCTTAATAATTATACTGTACTACCAGGTCTTATGGATATGCATGTTCACCTCTCAGGCGAGTCTCATCCAAAAAGATACATGGAAAGATTTACTCTTGACCTTGATGACTATGCATTTAGATCAATAAGGTTTTCCGAAAGAACCTTGATGGCTGGATTCACAACAGTTAGAGACCTTGGTGGCCCCATAAACAATTCTCTTAGAGATGCAATAAACAACAAATACGTCATTGGACCCCGCATCTTTAGTGCGGGTAAATCACTAGCAACCACTGGTGGGCACGCTGATCCAACCAATGGGATGAGGTTTGAGCTCATGGGCGACCCTGGACCATCAATGGGGGTTATCAATGGTGAATCTGATGCAATGAAAGCGGTACGGCAACGATATAAAAATGGGGCAGATCTAATTAAAATCACAGCCACGGGCGGGGTTTTAAGTGTTGCCAAAAGTGGAGAGAATCCTCAGTTTAAAGAAAACGAAATTAGGGCCATTGTAGAAACGGCCCGTGACTATGACATGCACGTTGCTGCTCACGCACACGGCGCAGAAGGGATGAAGAGGGCAATAAGGGCAGGGGTTCGTTCCATTGAACACGGAACCCTAATGGATGATGAGGTTGTTTCTCTAATGGTAGAGAACGGAACATATTATGTCCCCACTATATCTGCAGGTGAGTTTGTGGCTGAAAAAGCAGAAATAGATGGGTATTATCCAGAGATAGTAAGGCCCAAAGCAAAAAAAATAGGACCTCAAATTAAAAAAACATTTCAAAAAGCACATAGGGGTGGTGTAAAAATCGCATTTGGTACCGATTCTGGTGTCTCTTACCACGGAGAAAACGCAAACGAATTTTCATATATGGTTGAAGGAGGAATGACCCCAATGGAGGCAATCATGACAGCAACAAAAATATCTGCAGAACTGTTGGGGGTAGATTCTATGTTGGGCACGATTGAGCCAAACAAAAAAGCGGATGTAATCGCTGTTGAGGGAAACCCTCTTGAAGAAATTAGTGTATTGAAAAAGGTGGTGTTCGTTATGAAAGATGGTTTTGTTTATAAAAACATTAATTGAAGGAGTTTTAACACATGGACAATAAGGCGTTGATGGGTTGGGTAGAAGAGTTTTGGGAAAACAATATTTTACCAACCTTGTTTGATTACATAAAGATACCAAACAAGTCTCCCTCTTTCGATAAAAACTGGAAAAAAAATGGCCACATGGACAAAGTGTTGGCCATGGCAAAAGATTGGGCAAAAACACACCTACCAGAAAATGCAGAATTAATAATCAAGGAAACCCCAGGCAGAACGCCTTTGTTGTTGGTAGATATACCAGGAAAGAAAGATGGTAATATTTTAATGTATGGACATCTTGACAAGCAACCCGAAATGGATGGGTGGAATGACGGCATGGGACCGTGGGACCCCGTTCTAAAAGACGATAAACTTTACGGAAGGGGTGGCGCAGATGATGGATACGCCCTATTTGCCTCAATGTGTGCGATTGGTGCTCTTTTAGACCAGGGGCTAGAAATACCAAGGGTATTAATATTAATAGAGTTTTGCGAGGAAAGTGGGTCCCCTGACCTCCCCCACTATATTGAACTTTGTGCAGAAACAATTGGCAGCCCAGACCTTGTTGTCTGTCTAGATTCAGGCGCTGGTGACTATAAAAGGTTTTGGACCACAACCTCACTAAGGGGCCTTATTGGGTGTTCTTTAAAGGTTGAAGTATTAACTGAGGGGGTCCACTCGGGTGGCGCAAGTGGACACGTTCCATCATCTTTTCGAATAGCAAGACAACTACTTTCTAGATTAGAACACCAAGACTCTGGAGAAATAATACCTAAAGAACTTCACACAAACATTCCGGAACATAGATTGTCTGAAACTAAAGCCTTTGTCGGCATTCTTGGAAAAGAGGTTGTGCACGAGTTTCCATGGAAAGACAACATGGTGCCCTCAACGGATGACCTGGAAGAGGGGGTGTTGCGTAGGACCTGGCGTCCAGCCCTTTCTGTGGTGGGAGCAAACGGACTTCCTCCTTCTGAAAATGCAGGAAACGTATTACGCCCCTACACCCAACTGCAACTTTCAATAAGAATACCCCCCATGGTGGACCCAGGGGTGGCGCAAGGGGCTATTAAAAAATGTCTTACAGAAAACATACCATATAACGCAACGGTAACCGTTGAGTTTGAAGAGGCTGCTGCGGGTTGGAGTGCACCAAAAACCTCTACCTGGCTATCGGATGCCATAACAAAAGCCTCTTCTAATTTTTTCAATGAAAAGGATTGTTCAATGAGCGAGGGTGGTACCATTCCCTTCATGGCAATGTTGGGAGAAAGATTTCCAAAAGCACAATTTGTAATAACCGGGGTTTTGGGTCCAGGTTCAAATGCTCATGGTCCAAATGAGTTTTTACACATTTCTTATGCAAAAAAACTAACATGCTGCATAGCATCAATTGTAAACGAATATAATTAACCATGCCAATTCGGGTCTATGTTTTTCTTGTTGTGGCCATGATTTCTGTAAGTTCAACGTCTCTTGTGATTCGGCATGTTTCGCTTGTTCCAGCCCTGACCCTGGCTTTCTGGAGAATGTTATTAGCCAGCGGGATGTTGTGGTTGTATAGCGCAAAACAACCCACCAATACAATATTAGTGGAAAATCGGAGCAAAATTATTTTTGCCGGTATATTTCTTGGTTTGCATTTTGCTCTATTTTTTATAGGAGTTAGAAACACTTCAGTTGCAAGTGCTACGCTCCTTGCAAACACTGGGCCAATTTTTACCGCCATAATGGCGTGGTATAGTAATCAGAGACTGTCTAAATGGGTCTATGTTGGTCTAATCTTCTCCTCTGTTGGAATATTAAGCGTGCAAGGGTCAGGTCTTGATGATGGAATCAATAATCTTTGGGCTAATCTTTTATCCTTATTAAGCGGTTTATGTATTGCGATAACCTATGTGTTTGCATCTAAAATAAGAAAAGAGACCGACACCGTAACCTATGGAAAACATGTTTTTTTTATTGCGGCAACTACGATAGGGGTTATCGCATTGTTCTCTGGTGATTCATTGTTTGATTTTAATAAATCAGCGGTTCCTTGGTTTCTATTTTTGGGGCTGGTTCCCTCCATATTAGGACACAACCTATTAAATTATTCCATAAAGTATCTATCTCCAACGGCCGTGGCTTCTGTTCCTCTTGGCGAACCAGTTCTTGCCTCCATTTTTGGTTTTCTCTTGTTTTCTGAAGTGGTCCCAATTGGCGCTCTATACGGTGGTCCGTGTATCTTGTTTGGTATTTATTTAATAATTAAAAACTCAACAATGGACTAGGGCTCTTCAGGAAGTTCTTTAAAATATAAATGATGATCAGGGATTAGACCATTTTCTTTTTGAATTTTCCCCATTTTTTCTTCATTATTAACCTCCCCCCTCCTGTTGTTTGGAAGAAGGGCTGCAATTCGGCGCATCATTTTTTCACCAATTCTATTTATTTGTTCTTCTTTTTGAATCTTAGAGCCGGTTATGTTGTGTGGACCAAAAGGTTTACCTATGTTAATGCAAACGCGGGAACGAATACCTTTTAGGGCTCCCTCCCATGCTTTTTCTGCCCCATATATAGACATGGGAACCATCGGTGCATTTCCTAATGTAGATAAAAAAACAGCTCCTTTTTTTGGCTTACTCAGCAAGTTGTAACTAACTCCCCCATCAGGGAAAATACCAAGTATTTCTCCGTTTTTTAAAACCGAAAGTGATCTTTTTATTGTAGACGGAGATAGGCTTTTTCTATCTACAGGAATCCACCCATATATAAAAGGGGCCCAAGCAAATATCCAGTCTAGTTCCTGGTCGCTTGCTGCAATGAAGTTTATGGGCTCTCGTATGGCATAACTAAAAAAAAGAGGGTCATAGTCACTGAAGTGGTTACACACAACAACATAGGGGCCTCTTTTGGGCAAGTGGTGGCGACCTTTTATTTTAATTCGAGAAAGCGTAGACCCCATTAATAGGGATACATATGTTAATAGATAGCGCCAATAATATGGTCGCGGTGTTAGAGATCCTAAAAAATCAGGGCCATAGGTTTTCAATCTTCATACCCGCATTGGTTATGTTTTTTATTTAAAATGGCAGATCATCCCCATCCTGGTCTCCGCTTGGGGTGTCTTGAGCGTTGGTCTCCCTTTGGGGGCCTTCTGACCTTCTTCCTAACATTGTAAAATTATCACATTGTATTTTTGTGGCTCTTCGTTTTTGTCCTGTTTCTTTATCTTCCCATTCGTCTGTTTTAAGGCGCCCTTCTATATAAACAGTGTGACCTTTTCTCATATATTGATTCGCTGTCTCTGCTCTTTTACCAAACAATTCTATTCTATGCCATTCCGTGTGTTCTACGATCTCTCCACTTTGATTTTTCCATGATTCATTTGTGGCAACACTAAAACTAGTAACCGCTGTTCCTTGTGGGGTAAACCTACTTTCGGGGTCTTGTCCAAGATTGCCTACTATTATTACCTTGTTAACACTGTTTTTTTGCATTGCCAAACTCCATATTGTATTACAATTATAAGTAAAATACGATTTTTTTTAAATCGAAGGCTTTTATTTTCCAAATAAAGAAAACGTTGTGCAAGCTCTTTGTGTTAAAAACTTTGTAGTGATTCACCAAGTTCTTTTTGAATGGTTGAAATAATTTTAGTTATCTTTTTGTTCTCTTTGCTTTTTTTCTTAATGGTTTTAATTGCATGCATAACTGTCGTATGGTCCCTTCCTCCAAAATAAAGACCAATGTTACTAAGCGAGGTTCCCATTATGTCTCGGCAAAGATACATGCAAACCTGTCTGGCTTCTGCAATCTCCATCTTTCTGCTTTTTCCAACTATGTCTTTTTCTGTGATGTTTGATGCTTCAGATACTTTTTTGACTACATCTTCAACAGATAATCCGGTAATTAGTTTTCCGCCGGTTCTTTCTTTTATAACATCCCTAACAAGTTGGCGGTCAATTTCTTTATTTAATAAAGATGATTTTGCTAGTATCCTAATTATTGCACCCTCAAGGTCTCTTACATTGTTTTTAATGTGTTTAGCTATGAACTCGATTACATCATAATCTAGAGATATGCCGTTTTGTTCTGCTTTTTCAAGAAGTATCGCTACCCTAACTTCAAAATTTGGCGGTTGAACATCAACAGATAGCCCAGATTGAAATCTTGATAAAAGGCGGCTTTGTAGGCCCTTCATTTCACCGGGGTATTTGTCAGCGGTCATAACTATTTGTTTTCCAGACTGATGTAAAACGTTAAAAGTGTGGAAAAATTGTTCTTGTGTTTGTTCTTTTCCCCTAAAAAACTGAATATCATCAATTAATAACACGTCAGCAGAGCGATATTGTTGAGCAAACTCAATGGTTTTGTTTTTTCTTAAACTATTAACAAAGTCTAGTGTGAACTTTTCACTAGTAACAACGACTATGTTTAAACCGGAGTTCGTTTTTACAGCAGAGTTTCCGATTGCATGCATCAGGTGAGTTTTACCAAGACCAACGCCTCCATATATTATAAGAGGATTAAAGTTGTTTTCTCCTGGTGCCTGAGATACTGATTGTGCTGCATTTTTGGCAAACTCATTGTTGGACCCCTCTATAAAGTTCTCAAAAGTATACTGTCGGTTCAGGTTGTTTTGGTGAACTGGGGTTCTTTTTTCAGTTTTTTCGATCAAACTGACAGGCTCAATTTGGTGTTTACCGGCCCCTATGCTTAGTCTGTATCCAACTAGGCCCTTTTCAACCTTTTTAATGGAATTAATCAGGTCCTTTTTATAGTGACTTTCGATCCACTCACAAAAAAACTGGTTTGGGACCTCCAAAAGTATTTCATCATTTGATATGCCAATTGGGACCACGGGTTCGAACCAGGCATCAATAGCGTGTTTAGGCAACAGTTCCTTCAAGAAATAAAAAATTGATTGCCAAGTTTTTTTATAATCCATGTTTAAAGTTATCCACAAGTTATCCACAGTGTAAGACCAACCAAAACTTACAAAAAGAAGCCCAACAAAATAAACAAAAAACAAAAACCCCCACATGGTGAAAATAAAAGAATATTTTTATTATATTTTTTGTTAAGGAGTCCATGTCTTTGTAGTTTTGCGGGCTATTCAGTCACATATATTTAACAATGAAGCGAACATATCAACCCAGCAAGAGAAAAAGAAGAAACAAGCACGGCTTTCGCTCAAGGAAAGCAAGTGTTGGTGGCCGCTCTGTCCTTAGGCGTCGACGCAAAAAGGGACGCAAGCGGTTGGCCCTTTAAATATTCCGGTGTTTTTACTCCAGTTTCTTGGGCAAGTTCTTAAGAACGCGGCCCTATTTATAATTCGAGCCTATCAGGTCATTATATCACCACTTCTTGGTGCTCATTGTCGTTTTCATCCGACATGTTCGAACTATGCCATTGAGGCATTTGAGAAAAAATCATTTTTTATGGGGCTTTATTTAACAACCTCAAGAATAATAAGGTGCAACCCCCTGTCTCGCGGTGGTGAGGACCGGGTGGCTTAAAGAATGGACAGAAACACCCTTCTCGCCTTTTTTCTCATATCTTTGGTTTTAATTTTTACACCTAAGTATATAGAGTTGGTTTCTCCCCCAATCGCAGCCGACGATCATGTAATCACCGAAGCCGTCCCCCCTTCCCAGGCTGACAGTTTGGGTGATGCAAAAAAAATAACAACGCCCCCCAACCAACCAACAAGCGTCCCCACCCCCAAAAGGGTCAGTCGGTCCTCTACACCGGAAAACATCACGACAATAACAACAGACCTTTATACCGCCACAATATCATCTTTAGGCGGTGGAACGATAAAATCTTTTAAACTTAACAACTACTTTACTGGTGATAGCCAGTTTGTAGACATGGTCGTTCAGAACTCCCAAAACCTTGAGGTTACTGGAAAGGACCTTGATGGACAACATTTGGACCTTGGGGTCCCCTGGGAACTACACTCAAACGAAACAAACCCACGACAAAAAACCCAAGACATTGTTTATAGATACGAACTTTATCCGAATAGGTACATATATAAAACCCTGTCTTTTTGGTATGAAAATTATTTTATTGATGTGTCTGTGGACCTATCTGCGGTGTCTAATGAAATATTTAGGGACGCCTCCTTTTCATGGTCTGGTGGACTAGCATCAACAGAGCCCAACCTTACAGATGACCTAAGCTACTTTAACTCTTATGTCTATCAGGGGGGAGAGCTTGAAGACCTCAAGGTTGGCCCTGGAGAGGTAGAACAAAAAAGGCTTAATGGCGAGACGTCGTGGGCTGCCCTTAGAACAAAATACTTTACGACCGCAATTATACCAGAGTCTCCGAAAGACGTAAGAAGCGCAACCCTAACTGGAAAGGGAGACTCGCTAGAGGTTTATGGGGTGTCCTTCGTCTTCGACCCCATTAAAAAGGAATCTTTCAGAGTATATGTTGGACCCCTTGAGTATGACAGAATAAAAGCACTCAATGTTCAATTAGAGTCCATAATGGATTTTGGTTGGTCATTCATAAGGCCAATATCAAAAGGCGTTTTATTTGCATTGAAAAAAATGCATGAAACCATACCCAATTACGGATTTGTGCTTATAGTGTTTGCCTTTCTCATAAAAGCCCTGGTGTATCCATTAACAAAGAAGAGCTATCAATCCACTGCCGCGATGCAAGCAATTCAGCCAGAGGTTAATGCACTAAAAGAAAAACACAAATCAAACCCACAAAAACTTAACCAGGCAACCATGGAGCTGTATAAGGCCAAAGGGGTAAACCCGCTGGGCGGTTGTCTACCAATGTTGTTACAAATGCCCCTTCTTTTTGCGCTTTTTGTTGTATTTAGAACAACGATAGAACTACGATCAGAGCCTTTTGTTTGGTGGATAAAAGATCTGTCAGCCCCGGATGCCATATTTACCCTTCCTTTTAGTGTTCCAATTTATGGAAGCCATGTTGCGGTTCTACCGATCCTAATGGTAATATCAATGTTCATCCAACAAAAAATGATGACCGGACCAGCACAACAACCACAACAAAAGACAATGCAATATTTCATGACGGCTTTCTTCTTTTTAATGTTTAACACTTTTCCGTCAGGATTAAACCTTTATTACACGTTGTTCAATGTACTAACAATTGCACAACAAAAATTGATTCCACCGGACAGCCAAGCCCTTTAGACCAACCATGATGAACCATACCATTGTCTCACAGGCAACGCCATTTGGATATTCTAGCGTTGCGGTTGTAAGACTGAGTGGAGGCCTTTCTTTTTCTTTGGCAAAAAAAATTACAAAGTCCAGCAGACTAGGCGCACACCTACAAACAACCCTTCTCTCTGTCTATGGAAAAAACAATAAAAAAATAGACAAGGCCATTTTCACTTTTTTTAAGGGACCAAGGTCATACACGGGAGAAGACGTTGTTGAAATATCATGCCACGGAAACCCAATGATCGTTGAACTGTTAATAGACAACCTGGTATGCCTAGGTGCAAGAATTGCAGAGCCCGGTGAATATACAAAGAGGGCATATTTAAACGGAAAAATCTCCCTCTCTCAAGCTGAGTCTGTTGCTCTTTTAATATCCTCAAGATCTGAAACTGCGATATATCAAAACAATAAAAACATTGAGGGTGGGGCATCAAGCCTAGTGAAAAAAATAAAAGACGGGCTTCTTCGTGCCCTGTCAGCCCTTGAATATGAGCTTGATGTATCAGAAAACGATGAAACCACAAGAAACACGGTTTCGAATGTAGTTAAACTATTAAAAAACAATAGTTTATTCATAAATGATCTCTTGGGGTCCTTTAGGGCAGGAACCGCATATTCGAAAGGACTTAGGGTTGTAATAGTTGGAAGACCCAACGTAGGAAAGTCTACACTCATGAACGCCATAACGGGGCTAAGCAGAAGCATTGTCGCACCAACACCTGGAACCACAAGGGACACCATCACCAGGGACCTTGTTCTTTCGGGGTATCCAATTACCATGATAGACACGGCTGGCCTGCGAGAAACAACAGACAGCACAGAGGCTGAAGGCATACAAAGAGCACATCAGGAAGTTGCCAGGTCGGACGTGGTTTTATCCCTTTACACTCACGACACAGAACCCGCTGATTATATTGAAGATAAAAAACAAATTTTAATATTAAACAAGGTTGATCTACGCAAACCCAGACACGTTGATGAGTCTACGATTTGTGTTTCAGCGCTTAAGGGAGAAGGGGTGAGTGAGGTTGTTTCAGCGCTTGAAAACTCTCTTTCTAGGACCACCTCATACAGTGGTGATGTGTTCATTAACACTGAGCGTCAAAAAGGGTCCACTGTTGACTGCTCTAATTCAATTAATGAAGCCCTGCTGGCGCTTTCAGAGGACCACACAAACATAGAAATAGCGGCACACCAAATTAGGCAGGCTGTGGGGTCCCTTGATTCTTTTTTAGGAAAAACCACCACCGATGACATCTTAGATGAGGTTTTTTCCAGTTTTTGCGTAGGTAAATAGTTTCACGTGAAACAAAACGATTTTGACATAGTTGTTGTTGGGGGGGGACACGCGGGAATAGAGGCTGCGTTAATTAGCACCAAACTAAACCAAAAGACCGCCATTGTTACCATGGACCCTCTGGCCATTGGGAGGATGTCTTGTAACCCCGCCATCGGAGGCTTGGCAAAAGGACAGATGGTTCGGGAAATAGACATTCTTGGAGGAAAGATGGCCTCTATTGCTGACCAAGCAGGAATTCAATTTAAAACCCTCAACAAAAAAAAGGGGCGTGCCGTTTGGTCCCCAAGGGCACAGGTTGATAAAAGACTATATGAACGCCTAATGTTATCACAAATAAAAACCAGTGGTACCAAAATTATCTCTGGTGAGGTTGTACGACTGGAATACAGTGGACAAAGGGTGTGTGGAGTGGTCTTAAGAGACCAAACAAGAATAAGCGCTGGCTCTGTCATAATTACCGCTGGAACCTTTTTATCTGGCTTAATTCATATAGGAGAAAGAAAAATTAATGCAGGACGAATGGGTGAAGAAAGGTCCGAGGGTCTAACAGAACACCTTTGTTCCTTTGGGTTTACGTCAGGCAGACTTAAAACTGGCACCCCGCCTAGGCTTATTAAAAACTCTATTAACTGGGATAAGACCTTAGTCGCGCTTGGCGATAAAAACCCAGTGCCTTTTTCTTATTCTACAAAAAATTTTAATCCGCCAAACACCCCGTGCCACACCCTATCAACAAACCAAGCCTCTCATGACATAATAACAAAAAACCAATACAGGTCTCCCATGTTTTCTGGAGACATTGGAGGCGCGGGTCCCAGGTATTGCCCCTCCATAGAAGACAAGGTACACAGGTTTTCTGAACGAGGCTCTCACCTCTTGTTCCTTGAGCCAGAATGGTTAGATTCAGATCAAATATATTTAAACGGTTTTTCAACCAGCCTACCTGAAGACGTACAAATCGATTCTCTAAGGAAAATTGATGGGTTGGAAAAAGTAGAGTTTTTCAGACCAGGATATGCGATTGAATATGATTTTTTTCCGCCATCACAATTAAAAAACACACTTGAAACCAAAGACGTTACTGGGCTGTATTTTGCGGGCCAGATGAATGGGACCTCAGGATACGAAGAGGCGGGAGCACAGGGCCTCATTTGTGGAATAAATGCATCTTTGTCTATAAAGAACAATGAGCCCTTGGTTTTAACAAGAGACTCTTCTTATATCGGCGTTATGATTGACGACCTAATAACAAAAGACACCCTTGAACCATATAGAATGTT
>CAYZJY010000001.1:31444-52760 GCA_964478995.1 uncultured bacterium | reverse complement strand
TACGTTATCTGCGATTGTTGCAGGGTTGAGTGGATGATCTTCAGGGATGCCAGCTTCAACTTTACCAACAAGGTCAGCTCCAACATCAGCTGCTTTTGTATAGATTCCACCACCAACACGAGCAAATAAGGCAATAGAGGAGGCGCCTAGAGAAAAACCTGATAAAATATTTAATACCATGCCTATGTTAGTAGAATCAGATCCATACATATTTGTATAAAAAAGAAAAAGTCCTCCTAATCCCAACACCCCCAATCCTACGACACTTAGTCCCATTACAGAACCACCACTAAAAGCAACATTGAGAGCAGTTTCTAAATTATCTCGTGCTGCATTAGTGGTTCGATTATTTGATTTGGTTGCAACCCTCATCCCAAGAAACCCTGCCAAGCCTGATGCTATTGCACCAATCAAAAATGATAATGCTATAAACGCACTTGACTCAGGACTATTCATATTTGCTAACCCTAAAAGAATGGCCACAGCAACTACAAACACAGTAAGAACGCGGTATTCGGCTCTTAGAAATGCCATAGCTCCATCTGCTATACTAGCACCAATTACTTTCATTCTTTCTGTCCCTTGGTCCTGATTCTCAATCCAGCTAGTCTTCCAATAAGAAAAGACAAGTGCTAGAAGTCCAGCAACCAATACAAACAAAATATTGTTACCCATAAATCAACTTTCTCCTTCTTTACGAATTAAATTCATTCATTGTACGATTCAAACCATTGTTTATTAAATATTGTATAGCATCTGCACAATACTGAACCATTACTTCTACCTTTTCCATACTTTCCTTATTGAAGGGTTTTAAAACATATTTCTCTGATGGACGCACATAATCAGAATCTGCAATACCTAACCTTATCCTAGGAAATTGATTTGTTTGGAGTTGGTAAATAATATTTTCCAAACCACGATGACAACCATCGCCACCTTGTGGACGGATGCGAATAGAGCCCAATGGCAAATCAACATCATCTAGCACAATAATCATTTCTGATGGTAATAAGTCCCATCGGAGCATAACATCTTTTACCGCACTTCCACTTTTATTCATCATTGTAGTTGGCTTAACTAACAAAACTTGGTTACGCTTGAATTGGGAATAGACATAATCACCTTTTCCAGGGGAAAAAGATATATTGTTTCTGCGAACGAATTCATCAATTGCCCAAAACCCTGCATTATGTTTTGTCTTTGCATATGCATCTCCAATGTTCCCCAAGCCTATTATGGCAATCATGAGTCTCCAGATTTCTCTTCAGAGTCTTCATCAGATGATTCTTCACCTTTATCATCACTTGAACCATCTTCTGAGCCGTCCTCATCCTCATCCATATCTTCATCATCGAGTTCTTCCTCAATAACTTCTTCCTCAGCTGCTGGAGGAGTAATTGACACAATATTTAAATTAGAATCAGATACAATCTCCACATCCTCTAAATCCAAATCTAAATCAGCAACGCTTTTTGCTGAATTCAATTCTAAATCTTCAATATTCAGTTCAATTTGCTCAGGTACGTCCGTGGGAAAGCAACTTATCTCGATTTGATTTAATGATTGGGATAAAACACCGCCTTCTTTCACACCAACGGGTTCACCTATAAGCAAAAGAGGTACCGCTATGGTAATTTTCTCAGATCTTCGGACACGCATTAAATCAATATGGATAACATCATCTGTGACAGGATGATATTGAAGTTGCTTAATCATGGTATATTGACTTTCACCGTCTTGCTCGATTTCAAAGATTCGTTGGCCAGATTGCATTGCATGAAACAAGACAGATTTTTCAATGGAGATATTCACATTTTCTTCACCCGCATAATAGAGAACACCAGGAATCAAACCTTTCCTTCGTATTGCCCTTGAACCTTTCGAGCGAGTCTCTATCCGATCTGATATTTCTAATTTATAATAGGTTGATGGCATTTTTTCTTCTCCATTTTAAAATTCAAATAAAGCACTAACAGATTCTCCATTATGTATTCTATAAACTGCTTCACCAAAAATACTTGCGACAGATACAATTTTTATTTTATCAATTTTCTTCTCTTTTGAAATTGATATTGTATCTGTGATTATAATTCTTTTTATGATTGAATCATTAAGTCTATCAATTGCTGGACCTGATAATACACCATGTGTCGCAACTGCAGTGATAGATTTTGCACCTTTTTCCATTGCTGCCCTTGCAGCATTGACCGTAGTCCCAGCGGTATCAATCATATCATCAATGATTAAAACATCCTTATCTTCTAATTCACCTATCAAATGATTTACCTCGGCTTGATTGGGGGCAAATCGCCGCTTATCAATCAATGCGAAATGCATCCCCAGGGTCTTTGCATAACTTTGGCTCATTTTAACGGAACCAATATCAGGAGCAAGAACCACCGAGTGTTCTGGGTCAAGATTTTCATTCTTTATTGCATCATAAAGCACAGATCGACTATAAAGATTATCGAATGGAATGTTGGCAAAACCCTGTATCTGAGTAGAATGCAGATCAAGAGTAATAATCCTATCAGACCCCAAGGCTGTTAATATATCTACCATTACTCTAGAAGAAATAGGAACTCTTGGTTGGTCTTTCCTATCTTGGCGACCATAACCAAAATATGGGATAACAACTGTTACCGTATCTGCAGAGGCGCGCACAGCAGCATCAACCATAAGAGCTAGTTCCATAATATTTTCAGATGGACCATTTGTAGATTGGATGATGAACACATCACAACCTCTAATGTTTTCTTCATACTTGACCCATATCTCACCATCAGAAAAGGTCCGGATTGAGATTTCACCTAATTCTTGATTAAGAATATCCACGATTTTCTGTGCAAGCGATGGATTACTTCGTCCACTAAATATTTTTAGTTTATTATTCTTCACTTCATTTTAACTTTAGTTGCTGGGGCGCAGGGATTCGAACCCCAACTGCCTGGACCAAAACCAGGTGTACTGCCATTATACTACGCCCCAAATTTCTTTGCTGCTATGGCATATTCTTGATTGGCTTTGCAATAAAAGTAGTATAGTAAGATGGGAATATTAACTCTGCAGATCTTGCGTCTGCTTCATCGTCAAAAATTCCATACACAGTCGAGCCTGAACCCGACAGACTGACAAACTTTGGACCATATGTCCTAAGTTGTTCTTTTATTTTTGCAATCTTTGGATATGCTGGAACAACAATTGATTCAAAATCATTCTCAAAAAACTCAAAAGGGATTATGTCCCTATTTAACAAGCCGGGGAAGTTAAACTCTTCTTTTGGGTCGTCCAAAAATTTTTTAAAACTATTGTAGGCCCAAGAAGTATCAATATTTATATCTGGAACAACAAGTAAATATGTCCCATCTATGCAACCTGAAAGGGGCGTCAATATTTCGCCAATCCCTGAGGCCTGTTGCAAGCCACCTTTGATAAAGAATGGGACATCCGCTCCTAAACTTACTGCAATGGAAACCAATTCTTCATCAGAGGGATTAATATCGTATAGCCTACATAGACCTTTAAGAATTGATGCTGCATTAGAAGAGCCTCCACCTAGACCACTTCCTATTGGTATTCTCTTTTCTAAATTAATGGATACCCCACCAATTGAAAAAGTTTTTGAAAACTTCTCCCATGCCCTAACACATAAATTGGAACTGTCATTCTTTAACCAATCTACATTTGCAGAAAAATCACACCCCGCATCCTGCTTTTCTAGTTCTATGATATCACATACATCTATTTCTTGAAAAAGAGTATTGATGTTGTGGAATTTATCTGGTCTTTTGTCGATTATTTGGAGACCAAAATTTACCTTAGCATAGGATTTAAACTTGACAGCATTCATTAAGATAGTTTTATCAATGAAACAACTGCGATCACTGCCCAACCATAGCCATCTCCAATAGTGCCTAAACCATCAGTTGTGGTGGCTTTAACATTAATTCTAGATTCATCTAAATCAATCATTTTTGAAAGATTCTCTCTTATTTCAAAAACATAATTTTCCAATCTTGGTTTTTGTATAATTATTGTCGTATCGATATTATTTATATTAAAACCTGCATTATTTATTTTTGATAAAGCATCAATTAAAAAAATACTGCTTTTTACATCTTTCCAAGAATCATCACTGCTAGGAAAATATTTCCCTATATCACCCAAACCTGCAGCCCCCAATAATGCATCAACAATAGCATGGCATAAGGCATCCCCATCGGAGTGCCCAACTGACCCAACATTAGAAGGTATTTTAATTCCTCCAATATATAAATCTTCTCCAGCATCTAATTTATGGACATCATAACCTACGCCTATTCTTGTCATTTTATTAGCGCCTCAGCTCTATTCCAATCATCATGGGTTGTAATCTTGAAATTGTTCTCTGAACCTTTAACAATGGATATTTTGTATCCCATTTCTTCCATTATTGATGATTCATCTGTAAATGAAAAATCATTTGATTTGTTATTATAAGCATTTAATAATTTTTTCTTATTAAAGGTCTGAGGAGTTTGTGCCAACCACACATATTTACGATCAATTGTTCTTTCAATTATAGAATTTTTTGAATATTTGATTGTATCAACCGGAGGTATGGCGATAATTGATCCATCTGCATGCTCACACCCCATAATTGATGCATTAATAAGTTCCTTTGTAACAAATGGGCGCGCAGCATCATGAATAACAACTAATTCGGAATTAATGTTTGAACTCTGGACGCCATTACTCACAGAGCCTTGTCTTGTATCACCACCAACAATCACCTTGATCGATTTATCAAAAACACGATTAATATCTTGTTCTATTAAATTTTTATTCTCTTCAGGAACCACTAGAATAATCTCATCAAATATTTTGGCACCCAGAAAAACCCATAATGAATAATGATAAAGAGATTGACCACAGAGTGGTTTAAATTGCTTTTTCTCGCCAAATCTATGACCTGACCCGGCAGCAGTGATAATGGCCGATATCTTCAATTTGACTTATACTATTATCATTGCATCGCCATAACTCAGAAATCGATAATCATTCTTTTTCGCTTCCAAATAGGCTTTTTTTATAAGTTTTCTATTGGCAAAAGCACTTACCATCATAAGCAAAGTTGACTGGGGAGTATGGAAGTTTGTTATAATCTTATCCACCATTTTGTATTCATAGGGAGGATAAATAAACTTATCTGTCCATCCTCTTTTTGGGGTAACCTGAAAACCTGAGATAGCAATAGTCTCTAATGCTCTTACTGTTGACGTGCCAACAGCAATAATTTTTCGATGTCGCTTGCGCGCTTGATTAATAGCCATAGCCACTTCTGGAGAAACTTCAAAATATTCTGAGTCCATTTGATGGCGATTTAAATCTTCAACTTGAACAGGCCTAAATGTTCCTAAACCTATGTGAAGGGTCACGGTTTCAATCTTTATCCCTTTGTCCTTCACTTTTTTTATTAAGCCATCTGTAAAATGTAGCCCCGCTGTGGGAGCAGCAACAGCACCACGCTGAGATGCATAAACAGTTTGATATCTTTTTTTATCATTATTGTCAGCATCTCTATTAATGTAAGGAGGAAGGGGGGGCCTACCTATGCGATCAATCATTTTATCAAATTGGTTTTCTTCATCATATTCAAATCGAACAACTCTGCCTCCAGATACAGTATTATCAATAACATCACACATAAGTTTTTTTGTAAAAACAAGTTTGTTACCTATCCTGACTTTGCGAGCTGGCTTAACCATAACTTCCCATAGGTCATTGGAAAGTTCCCTTAAGAGAAAAACCTCAACTTTTGCATCAGTTCGATCTTTAGTCGCAAAAAGGCGAGCAGGAAAGACTTTGGTATTATTTAGAATAAGAAGGTCATTCTTTCTCATATAATCGGTTATATTATAGAATTTCTTATGTTCTATCTCCCCTGTCTCACGATGTACTACCATCAATTTTGCATAGTCTCTTCTCGCCTCAGGATGCTGAGCAATGAAGTTTTTTGGGAGTCTGTAATTAAAATCACCTAATTTGTATTTCTTTTTTTTATCTATCATTCGAATAACCTCTGTTGATCTTTAATTTTTTGTTTTCCTAATAAATCATATGCAGGCTCTTGGGCAATCCTACCTCTTGAGGTTCGCACCACAAAACCTTCTTTAATCAAGAATGGTTCATAGACGTCTTCTATTGTTGTAGAATCTTCGCTTACTGCCACTGCAAGAGATTTTAAACCCACAGGCCCTCCTGAAAATTGATCAATTAAAATTGTTAAAATTTTTCTATCCATATCATCTAGGCCAATCTCATCTATACCTAATTTATCTAGGGATGCTCTTGCCACTTCGAGATCTATCTTACCTGATGCCTTTACTTGGGCGTAATCCCGAGCTCGTCTTAATATACGATTCGCTATTCTTGGAGTCCCTCGACTACGGCTTGCTAATTCCATTGCACCATCATCAGATATTTCAACTTCTAAAATTTCTGCTGAACGGCTAATTATATGAAATAATTCCTCAGTTTCATAATAATCCACTCTTAGTACCACACCAAATCTATCTCTTAATGGCGATGTGAGATTACCTAGGCGCGTGGTCGCCCCTATTAGAGTAAAGGGGTCAACATTTAATTGGACACTGCGAGCACTTGGCCCCTTATCTATCATAATATCAATTGTAAAATCTTCCATCGCTGAATATAAATATTCTTCAACAACGCTGTTAATACGATGAATCTCGTCAATAAAAAAAACATCCCTATGACCCAAGTTGGTAATCATACCAGCAAGATCGCCAGCTCGCTCAACAATAGGACCAGAAACATGTTTAATGCTTGAATCAAGTTCTTTTGATACAATGTTTGCTAGAGTGGTTTTCCCTAGCCCCGGAGGTCCAAAAAGAAGTACATGATCTAATGCTTCTCCTCTATTATTTGCAGCCTCAATATATAATCTTAGGTTTTCCACAAGTTTCTTTTGACCAATAAAATCATCAAACTTTGAAGGGCGCAGTGATTTTTCAGCAACGATGTCTTCATCAAAAGGGGTTGGGTCGGCTATATGAATTTCTGTCATTAATTAAACTGCAAAAAAATCAATAAAATCTGAGCCAGAAGATACGATTTGAAATAGCCGTCGTAAAGATTTCAAGAGAAATTTATGCTTTTTCAATTGGAAGGTTCTCTAACTGGACTTAAACAATGATAATCTTTTAGACCTATCTTTAACAAATTTTTTAATACCCCCCAATAAACTATCAGGATCCAAATGTGATTCAGCAATAATTTGGTCTACGCTACCTCCAGTTCGCCATTTATTATCGTGATCAGGAGCCATAGAATAATTTTTAACCATAAAATTTGAGATCCAATTATGCATTAACTTTATTGATCCATTGGTTATAATCAT
Organism: uncultured bacterium; assembly: GCA_964478995.1. Classification (GTDB taxonomy): domain Bacteria; phylum Fidelibacterota; class Marinisomatia; order Marinisomatales; family UBA1611; genus NZWG01. The sequence continues at coordinate 45,355 of CAYZJY010000001.1, read as the reverse complement.
TGAATCATGCCACTCATTAGGAGCAATCACAGATTCACGATATTGCTTATCCTGTCTATTAAAAAGTTCCCAACTGATCGCTGCAACTATTTTAATGTTTATGGCATCCTTTTTCAGTTGTTCTAAAATTTGAATCAAAGAATTTGTAGAACTGGTTCCACGTACAATTACTACACCTTTTTTCGTCCCATGGTCATAATCTTTTATAATATAAGCCCCTTTAGATGCATCTAGATGTGATGCAATATTCATTGCTCTTCGATCTGGAATCGTGACAGGTGGTCTAGTAAGGTGTATTGCAATAATTGGGACGTCAGTTTTTAGGGCTGCGGTCAATGATGGTGCAACCTCATTATGCTCCCATGGATGTAGATTGATTATATGCCCATCTGGAAATAGTTGAGTCACACCAGGAGCAAAAATGCCAAAATGCGTTCTACTGTCCTCTGCAGTCTCGGGCCCTGAGTGACCTACAACCCAAATAAATTTCCCTACTTTTAGATTAGAATCTTGGGCAATTTGGCTAAATAATCTTAGTGGTCCATACTTTAAATAACTGAAAGAACCATATGTGCTGGCTGCTCCATAATAACCATTAAAATTTGCATAGGTATCTTCAGAGAAATTAACGGTCGCAACCCCAGCCATCATACCAGCATTTGTAAATTCTGTGATGCCTTGGGGAAATAAGGGACTATTAAGATTTTTCTCTTTATCAAAAAGTCCTTTATCTGGACTGGAGTTGTATCCTTTTGAAAATCCTGAGAGATTTGTTGAGTCTGCTAAATCTGCGCTCATTGCCAATACAAGTGGTCGACCATGTTTTTCTTCAAAAAATGTATTTAAGTAACTTGCATATTTTGAAAAACCAACACGGTTTGGAAGTTTTTCTCCAGGCTTTGCAAAAATATTATCAGGTAATGCATTTAAATCAAAAATGGATTTTCCATTTGCATTGATGGTTTGTTTCACCTTACAACTCTTTATTTCATTCGGGACAGATTCACCCAACTCTATTAATCGGCCTGCTAAATAATCTACATATTCTTGATTGTCCGACATCACTTTAAACACCGTATTGAACATTGATGTTGCTTGTTCTAATTGGCCATCCCATGTTTCAGAGGCTGCTTCTCCAAAGCCTTCAAAATCAATATTATAAATATCTGAAAAATCTTTTTTTGTCTTCCAAAATAATTCAGAATTTCTTTTATGTGCGGCTCCATGGCTTTTGCTGTCATAAACATGGTAGCCTCGTCCTTTTCTTGTCTTACTATAGATAACCTTTGGCACATTTGGATTACTGTTTTTAATGAGCAACCCATGATAAGCTTTGGTAATCTCATCCCAGTCTTGACCATCATTCACACCCTCCACATGCCAGCCATGTGAGCCAAACCAATCTTCCGGACCACCATACATAATCGAACTAAATGGGCGGTCATCTATGCCAAAATCATTCCAATCCATAAAATAGACCAAATTCCCAAGTCCCAATCCCCAAGCAGAATTAATGGTTTCATGGCTAGCCCCAGTTGTAAAACCACCTTCACCCTCAAATGCAAATACCTTTACATCTGAAACTCCAGAAAATTTTAATGCAAGAGCAGCACCAGCAGCAAAGGGTGAGCCATGTCCACTTGGCCCTGTATTGGCTTTAAAGAATAATGTTTTTCCTTCCATTTCAGCGTGACCTGGAAGACCTCCGTTTTGCCTAAGAGTAAGTAAGTCTTCCCAGACAAGTTGAAAATCTTGGCCTTTAAAATTCTGGTATTTAGAATCTCCTGTTTGCTTGAATTTGATTCTAAGAGATTCATTCAAGACCGCTAAAGTTGCATATACCACTGGGTTGCAATGCCCGGCTACTAAAACAAATCTATCTGCAAATCTTTTACCAGCCTCGCGGATATCCCACCTCATTGCACCAGATAGCAGCGTGACCACCATAGCATGCACTTTTGATCTTGAACCGCCTGGGTGACCGCTTTGTCTAAGGTTAAGCATTATATCAATGCATTGATCAATAAGGTCTTTGGTAATCTCCCAATATTTATATTCATTCTTTAAAATGGTAGGCGATTTCATAATATCAACCTTTTTTATTCAAAATCTGTTTTAAGAAAGAACCTGTATAAGACTCCTTGATTGTGGAAAGATGTTCGGGTGTGCCTTTACCAAGCACCTCTCCACCATCATCTCCCCCTTCTGGACCTAAATCAATTACCCAGTCCACTGTCTTAATAACATCTAGATTATGCTCTATAACAATGACAGTATTTTTTCGATCCACTAATCGCTGTAAAACATTTAATAGCATCCATATGTCTTCAAAATGTAACCCTGTTGTAGGCTCATCTAAAATATAAAGAGTCTTTGATGTAGATGTTTTAGATAATTCAGTAGCTAATTTCACTCTTTGTGCCTCTCCTCCTGACAAAGTAGTTGCCTGTTGACCAAGATGAACATATCCAAGACCAACATCATTTAGAGTTTGCAATTTTTTTTGAATTGAAGGAATGGAACTAAAAAAATCCAAAGCATCTACTACAGGCATATCTAGTATTTCAGCAATTGACTTACTTTTATATAGTATTTCAAGAGTATCTCGATTATATCGTTTTCCTTCACAAACTTCACATGTGACATAAACATCAGGAAGAAAATTCATTTCAATTTTAATAATTCCATCTCCCTGACATGACTCACATCTACCACCTTTAACATTGAATGAGAACCTACCTGGTTTATACCCTCTAATTTTTGATTCTTCTAATTTTGAAAATAAATCTCGAACATGGGTAAAAACCCCTGTATATGTCGCCGGATTTGATCTGGGAGTACGACCAATTGGTTTTTGGTTAATTTCAACAATCTTATCTATATACTGTAACCCCTCTATGGAATCATAACTTAATGGATATAGACGAGAACGATTTAATTCTTTGGATATAATTGGGAAAAGTGTTTCGTTTATGAGGGTACTTTTCCCACTACCGGATACCCCAGTTATGGCAATGAACCGACCCAATGGGATTTCGACATCAATGCACTTTAAATTATTTCCAATTGCTCCGTTTAGAACTATACTTTTACCCTGTCCCAATCTACGCTTTGAGGGTATTTTTATTTTTTTCTTTCCTGATAAGTATTTTCCAGTAATCGATTTATTTGCATTTAAAATATCCTTTGGTTTACCAGCAAATGTGATTTCGCCTCCCTTTTTACCTGCACCAGGACCTATGTCTATAACATAATCAGAAGACTCGATTGTCTCTTGGTCATGCTCAACAACTAATATTGTATTGCCTATGTCACGAAGTGACCTCAAAGTATTCAGCAAGCGATTATTATCTCTCGGATGAAGTCCTATGGATGGCTCATCTAAAACATAAAGAACACCCATAAGTTGGGAACCAATTTGAGTCGCTAATCTTATCCTTTGAGCTTCCCCACCAGAAAGAGTTACGGCTGACCTATCTAGAGTTAGATAACCAAGACCTACATTATTCAAAAAACTTAATCTTTGTGATATTTCTTTTAATATCTGATTAGCAATATCATTTTCCATTTTAGACAATTTGAGTGTCTTAAAAAAATTACTGAGGTCATTTACAGACATTGATGAAATGTCGCCAATATTCATATTGTTAATTGTAATTGCAAGGGTTTGTAGTTTGAGTCTTGAACCATTACAACTTGAACAGGACCTCATGCTCATAAACTGTTCGATCCATTCTCGTATTCCTGATGATTTTGTTTGTGTATAACGCCTCATTAGGTTAGGAATAGCGCCCTCCCAGCCACCAGAATATGTACCAGTCCATCGACTGGAAGAATATTCCATTTTAAATTTTTTGTCACCCGTGCCATAAAGTAACATATGACGAATATCTGCATCTAATTTTATCCAAGGAGTTGTAAAATTAAAATTATAATGCTGCGCAAGACTTTTCAGAATGCTACCATACCAGTTGCCTCTTGGTTGTTCTCCTAGTGGGGCTAAGGCTCCTTGAATCAAACTCTTTGATTTTTCTGGAACAACCATATTGGGGTCTACTTCCATATGAGAACCCAGACCATCACAAACCTCACAAGCTCCATACGGAGAATTAAATGAGAACATTCTTGGAACTATTTCTTCAATCGAGACCTCACAATCTGGACAAGCAAATTGTTCAGAAAATAAATATTCTTTATTTGGAAGTGCATTTATAATGACCAATCCTTTCCCAATTTTAAGTGCCAATTCGATGGACTCCGTTAGGCGGTCTTGAATCTTGCTATTCATTAAAAGCCTATCAACCACAACTTCTATTGAATGTTTTTTATTTTTATTTAAATTTAATTTTTGATCGATTGGGACCACTGTTCCATTTACCCGTATTCTTATAAATCCCTCTTTTCGTGTTTGATCTATTATCTTTTTATGCTCGCCTTTTCTACCTCTAATCAAAGGGGCTAAAATGTGGATTTTAGAACCTGGTTTAAATTTTTTAACCGTGTCAACAATTTGTTGGACTGTTTGTTTTTGGACTGCCTTACCACATTTCCAGCAATGGGGCTTCCCAATATGAGCATAGAGAAGTCGAAAATAATCATGGATTTCTGTTACTGTGCCAACAGTTGATCGTGGATTTCGCACAGTGGCTTTTTGCTCAATTGATATTGCGGGCGACAGACCTTCAATCGAATCCATATCGGGTTTCTCCATAAGGCCCAAAAATTGCCTTGCATATGAAGAAAGAGATTCTACATATCTACGCTGTCCTTCTGCATAAATAGTATCAAAGGCCAGCGATGACTTGCCTGAACCAGATAGACCAGTTATAACCACCAATTTGTCTCTAGGTATGCTAATATTTATGTTTTTTAAATTATGCTGACGTGCACCTTTTACAATAATTTTGTTTTTGGATTTCATCAAAAAATTATATTCTAGATGGTTTTTTAATAATAATGGACATCATACAATTTACATTCTTTCTAAATATGCCACTAAAATGATTTGAGGTTTAAAAAATATTAATTACAAAACTTGACAGCCTGTGGTAGAGGTATTATTTTGACCTATGGGATCACTAAAAAACCAAATCCTTATATCAATGGCACACATGACTGACCCTTTCTTTTCAAAAGCCGTAGTTTACGTTTGTGAACATAATAAAGATGGTGCAATGGGAATGATTATCAATAAACGATTCGATAGCGATGAGTTGAGGGAAGCCTTTGATGAATTATTTTCTGTTGATAATTCTCTTGATCGATTCATGAAAGACATTTTTTTTGGAGGACCGGTCTTACTTGATAAGGGTATCGTTCTGCACCATTCTGATTATACATCTCCTGAATCAATCTCCATATCTAAATCAATCTGCATCACAAGCAGGCAAGATGCTTTGGGCGAACTAGAAAAAAATGAACAAATCCCCTATAAATTAATGCTTGGACATGCCGGTTGGTCTGCAGGGCAATTGGAAAGAGAAATAGAAAATGGAGATTGGTTGATACAAAATACTACATCTGATTTTGTGTTTAATGTCCCTCCAAGGCAAATGTGGGCACAGGCCAATAAATCTCTTGGCATAGACCTTGGTTTGTCGGGCTAAATTTTAAATCCTAATAAAATCAATTTTTACAAACAAATTAAGCCACATTGAAAAAAATCATTCCACCACTTGCCGTTATTTTTGCGGCGTTACTTTGGAGCATAGATGGATTTTTGAGACAAGAATTATATTCAATCTCATCTTTTGTCATTGTTGCACTCGAACACCTCATTGGGGGGTTGTTCTTTTTACCTTTATTATTTAGGAATTTTTCACAATTAAAAAAACTGGGACAAAGAGAATGGATCTCAATATTGTGGATCTCAATTTGTGGTGGAGTACTTGGTACTTACTTTTATACAAAGGCCTTGAGTTATGTGAACTATATCGATCTTTCAGTTGTCGTCCTTATTCAAAAACTTCAACCATTATTTGCAATTTCACTTGCAGGACTTATCCTTAAGGAGAGGTTGTCAAAAAGATTTATTGGCCTTGCATTTGTTGCAATGGTTGGTGGCTATTTAGTCACTTTTGGTAATCAATCATTTTTACTATGGGATGACAAAACGCTCATTGCATCTCTATGCGCATTATTGGCTTCCTTTTGCTGGGGAAGCTCAACCGTTCTTGGAAAACATGCACTTAGGGAACTTTCTTTCGGAATTCTCACAGGGTTGAGACTATTAATTACTGCTATCTTCACAATATTTATCTTGGTTTTTACTTCGGCTACTTCAGAAATATTCAATCTTACTGTAGAAAACTATAAGATTATTGTCATTATTGTTTTTTCAACAGGAGCGGTCGCGTTGTCAATTTATTATTATGGACTAAAAAAATTACCCGCATCTCATACAACCATTTACGAATTGGCATGGCCTCTATCGGCTGTTTTCTTAGACTGGTCCCTAAGAGGTAGTACCCTTAGCCCAATTCAATTATTGGGGGCTATTATTCTTCTTGGCTCAATGGCAATTCTCACAAGGGAAAATTCTAATGAATAATTTCACGACCAAGGATCACAATCATAACCTTAGGTATAATTTATTCCATGAATTCTTTTGGGGTTTTGGCGTTGCATTTCACACGCTTTATGCAGTAGTGCCTTTATTCCTTAGAGAACTTGGTGCACCAGAATACATAGTAGTATCAACTGCTGGATTATTTTCCATTGTCATTGCGCTTCCAACATTATTTAGTGCAGCCCTTGGAAGGAATATAAAAGATATTAAAAAAGCAGTGGTTCTAGTGCATTGCATAATTCTATTGGTCACATTTATGATGGGGTATACTTTTGCGATCTTAGACCCTATCATGGTTTCAAAAGCATGGAGAACATATTTAATATATTTTCTTCTATATGCTTTTTCAATTGGGGTCATTGTACCAATATGGACTGAGTTTTTAAATCAAAGCACATTAAAATCCCATAGGGGAAGATTTTTTGGTCTCGGCTTTGCATTCAATAGTATTGGTAGTTTTATTGGCGGGGGTGCTCTCCGATATTTATTAACTCAGGACTTTATTTTTCCAAAGAACTTTGGGATTGGGTTTTTTATTTTGTTTTTTTCACTTACCATAGGCACCATTCTTTTTTTACCATTTAAAATAAAAAAAGGGAAAAGCACTAAAAAGGATAAAAGTTTTAATCAATTTATTTCTGAAACTATAGGAATTGTTAAGGAGCATAAAAATTTTCAAAAATATCTTTTTTCTAGAATTTTTTATACAGCATGCCTTCCTGGAATGGGCCTTTATGCGATTTATTGTCAAGATAGGTTCAATTTTGAACTTAGTGAGGCTGGAGTATTCACAATTATAACGGTAATATTTTCAGGCGTTGCTAGTTACCTTGCAGGAAGAATTGGGGATAATTATGGTCATAAAAACAGTATGGTTTTAGCATATGCTGGGCATTTGATAGCAGCAATATTGGCAATTTCAATTTGGAACATGGTCGGTGTTTATTTGATATTCATAGCCATTGGTATAGGTCAGGGTGCTTTTATGCCATCTGCAATGAATCTTATTTATGATTTTTCATCGTACAAGGATGCAAAGACATATATGGCTCTAGTAGATTCAATACTTGCTCCTTTTGTTTTGTTATATATCATCTTAATTGGTTGGTTAATCAATGTCGGTAATTATGAATTATCTTTGCAAATCCTAATCATTAGCCTTTTCATTGGTATCTTGATATTGTTATTTATAGTTGAAGATCCAAAAAAAGAAAATACGTAAGGATTAGATTTTCTTCTTGATTTTACCTCAACTCCTACCAAAAATTAGGCTCTGATTATGATTGCTTTTATTTCTCATCATATACGTTTTTTAGTAATTGTTTGCATGTCTCTAATGATAATGTCCTGTACTAGGGAAGATCCATCTAGACATTTGAACCTTGGCAACTGGTATTTACAAAGAGGTTTGTTAGATGAGGCAATTATGGAATACCGTGAAGTATCTAGGCTCTATGGTGGTGAACAAAGCACTCTTAAGAGGGATGAGTTTCAAGTGCTAGGGACAGCACATATGAAATTAGCTATTGCATATACAAAGAAAGGTTGGTGGGAATATGCCCTGAGTGAAGCAAAACGGAGTTTTGATATATCACCAAATAAAGATTGCCATGAACTCATTACCCTGATTGAAGAAAAAATCACTCAAGATACCAATTCCTAAATCCTTTTAGGGGATTAAAATGTCCCTGATCTAGATTCTCCACCATCACAGTATATAATCGAACAATTAATAAAGTCGGCCTCTGGCTTTAAAAGCATGGAAATCGTTTTCGCAACATCTTCCGGTGTTGTCGTTCTACGCATAGGATTCCTTTTCTTGGTACTCTCAACCCATGTTTCCCAATTTTCGGTTATCTTTGTTAGTGCGCGAGTTGGTGTTATGCCTGCCTGTACTGCATTTGCAGTAATTCCGAACTCCCCAAGTTCCCAGCCAATTTGTCTTATGATGGCCTCCATTGCAACTTTAGCAACACTTACCGGACCATACCCCTCCATGGCAAGATAATTTCCTTCACTTGTTAATCCTAATACCCTTGATCCAGAGGCAAGCAAGTTTAAATCAAATAGTTTTTGTGTCCAGTATAAAATGGAGTTTCCCATTACATGAACTGTCATGTCCATTTGGCGCTGCGTAACAGGTTTTTCGCCAAAAAAATTGGTTGTGGTTCCAAATGCTATCGAATGTAACAATAATTTTAATGGCTCTCCTTTTGTGATTTCTTTTATCTGGGGAATGTATTTGTCCATTGCCTCTTCAGATGTAGCATTTGTATTGAAATAGTGGCAGCGATCATTTGTTAGTTCGCTGACCTCAGATATCGTTTCTTCCGCAACCTTTTTTGCGTCACCTCTATCAAAGTGAAATGCGATAATCCCATAACCATCGCTTGCTAATCGTTTAGCAGTCGCAGCCCCATGGCCGGTTGATCCGCCCAACAATAGTACCCATTCGGACATGATTTTCTCCAATATTTAAATATCAATTTACCAGATTATTTTTGAATATTGACCACCAAATGTTATTTTAATATCAGGTAAATTGTTGTACTCTCCGCATATTTTTTTAAAGCATAATGACCCAGAAAAATAATTACGATAATTCCGAACTATTAAAAAGCGGTGAAGGACTCCTAATGGGCCCCAACACTGGTAAGTTACCACTAGCACCAATGTTAATGGTTGACCGTATTACAGATATTTATCAAGATGGTGGTAAATATGATAAGGGAAGAATCAGGGCAGAGTTGGACATTAATGAAGACCTATGGTTCTTTCATTGCCATTTTAAAAATGACCCTGTAATGCCAGGGTGCCTAGGGCTAGACGGGATGTGGCAACTTGTGGGTTTTTATTTGACATGGATCGGAGGTAAGGGACGTGGAAGAGCACTGGGAGTAGGCGATGTAAAGTTCAAAGGTCAAATAAGACCATATCACACAAAAATAGTCTATAATATCGATATCAAAAGACTCTTGGATCGCAATGGCCAATTAATGATCTGGGCAGATGGAACTGTCACAACAAATGATGATAGGACAATCTACTATGCAAAAAAACTTCAGGTTGGACTATTTACAAACTTAACATATGATTTTGGTGGCGACCCTTCACAAGATTCATTCTAATCTTATAAAATAATTACAGTAAATGGCTCTTCAATGCGGAATTGTAGGATTGCCGAATGTAGGCAAATCTACTTTATTTAATGCACTTACAGAATCTGGGATTCCTGCAGAAAATTATCCGTTTTGCACTATTGAACCACATATTGGGATTGTGGAATTACCAGATAATAGACTAATCGATTTAGGTAAAATTTATAACCCCAAAAAAGTAACGCCAGCAACTGTAGAATTCATTGATATTGCAGGATTGGTCCAAGGAGCAAGCAGGGGTGAGGGACTCGGAAATAAGTTTTTAGGACAAATCCGACAGACTTCTGCAATATTACATGTTGTACGGTGCTTTGATGATAAAAACATTACTCATGTCAATGGTAAAGTAGACCCATTAAGAGATGTAGAAATAATAGATACAGAATTATTATTAGCTGATATTGCGACTCTTGAAAAGAGAAAGCAAAAGATTGAAAAATTAGCCAGGGCAGGGGATAAAGATGGTAAAAGAACATTAATGTTGATAGAGCATTTAATCCAACAATGTTCAAATGGATTAGCTGCACGACAAATAGATGTAGATAAAAATGATAAAAAATTCAAAGATTCTCTCCAATTGCTAACAGAAAAACCAGTTTTATATATTGCGAATGTGGATGAGGAAGAGATTATGACAGTTGAACATAATTCATATGTGGAATCTCTTTTGCATTTTGCATCAAATCAAAACAATAGAGTAATTCGACTATGTGGTTCTCTCGAACAAGAAATTGCCTCTTTAAACAAAGAAGAAAAACCAATATTTCTCAATGAATATGGTCTAAAAGAACCGGGGTTAAACAAAGTCATTCGTTCAAGTTTTGACCTTTTGGATCTGCAAAACTTTTTCACTTGTGGTGAAACTGAGGTAAGATCCTGGACCATCCCAATTGGCTCAACTGCACCTGAAGCAGCAGGGAATATTCATTCTGATTTTGAAAGAGGCTTCATAAAGGCGGAGGTTTTTCATTATTCTGACATCATAAAACATGGTTCAGAAAAAACCTTGAAAGAACTTGGTCTAATGAGGCAGGAGGGTAGAGATTATCTTGTAAAAGATGGAGATTGTATTTTCTTTAAATTCAATGTCTGAAAAAGAGCAGTTAACTGCTCTTTATGAATAGGGTTATGTTTTAATTTCTCTATTCATCGTCTTCCCACTCATCTTCATATTCATCGTCTTCCCACTCATCTTCATATTCATCGTCTTCATCTTCATCATAATAATAATCTGGTGGATATGCAAAATAAGGATTCTGATGCATCCCGTAGGGGTCATCAACTTGGGTCTTTGAAGGGGAGACGTCCTTTTTTTCTTCTGAATTTTCTTCAGTTGAATTAGAAGTTTCTTGTTTGACAAGTATCACCTTGGGCTCATCAGCCTTAGACTCTGTTAGTTGTGATTTATTCAGAGCACTCATAACAAGTTCTCGATCTTGCTGAGTTAATCCACTATTAGCAGTAATAGTGCTTGAATCTGCTCCTTTCTGGTTCCGAAAATTCAAACCTGTTAAAACCGCAAAGAACAGGATAACTAATGAAAATATTGACCCCTCTGGTTGTAGTTCGAATCCACCCCACATATTCTGAGAGATACCAAAACCAAAGAATATTCCTAGCGAGAGCAATACACCAAAGAGCATTATCATATTACCCATTTCCTGTGGCATATGGGATTCCATGACTAGCATATACATAAACCATACAAGTATGCCTGATACAGCAATAATAATACTGATTAGAAATTCTCCCATAAGGAGGGATGTGAAAAAGCCGACGACGCCGGCTGCCGGAATTATGAAACCAACTCCGGATTTAATGTCGTTAGCCATTTTGAAACTCCATTAATACCTCGAATTATATCAAAAATTGCTGTTTGTAATCAATAAATGCAAGATTTTTCCTTGATTTCAATATTGTTGTGTTTCTTAAGTTTAATCTAGCATGCTGTTGCAGTAATTTTATACCATAATATGAAAAATAATCCTATAAAGATTGGTGTGGTGGGCGTAGGGCACCTAGGGCAACATCATGTAAAACATTATAAAAGCCTCAAGAATGTCAAATTGGTGGGTATCTTTGATACAGATAAAAAAAGGGCTGAGGAAGTTTCCATAAAATATGAAGTAAGAATTTTTAATGAACTTGAAGATCTGATAGAGAAAACTTCCGCTTTATCCATAGTGACCCCCACTCGTTACCATGTGGATGTTGCTGCATTATGTATCAAGAAGCAAAAGCATGTATTCATAGAAAAACCCATTACAGCAACATTAGAAGAGGCAGATCGGTTGCTTTTTTTAGCGAAAAATAATGAAGTGATCATACAAGTAGGACATATAGAAAGACTGAATCCTGCTTTATTAGCACTTAATCCTTATCAAATAAAACCAAAATTTATTGAATTACAGCGCCTTGCACCCTATACATCAAGAGGTACCGATGTGCCAGTTGTACTAGATAAAATGATTCATGATATAGATATTTTATTGTCCTTGGCAGATGCACCTGTGAAAACCATCCAGGCAACTGGACTTTCCATATTAACGGATTCCATCGATATTGCTCATGCTAGAATCCGATTTGAGAATGGCACCGTTGCGAGTATTATGTCAAGTAGGGTTGCAAAAGATGAGGTACGAAAAATAAAGATCTTCCAAAAGGATCTTTATGCTACCATTGATCTTTTAATGGGTTTAACCGAGGTATATAATATCAAAGAAGAGTCTGGAAATTCTAATGCTGAATTGATTGTCCCATTCGAATACAAAAATAAAAAACAATTCATAGCATATGAAAAACCCACATTAATATCTGGAGACCCTTTGAAAATGGAGTTGGAAAATTTTATCCTTTCAATACTCGGAAAAGAAACTCCAATTGTACCTGGGAAAGCTGGTAGAGACGCATTGGAGGTCGCCATGAAAATTCAGCGAATGATCATACAGGATCTACACTAATGGACATAAGAAATTTTTTGTTCTCCAATCGTAGTTTTACCCCAGTCCCAATAGCAATTGCAATAATTTATTTTTCAAACCCAACTACACCATATTTATTTTATGGATTAATATTAATAATATTTGGTGAATTTGTCCGAATCAACGCAGTAAGGTACGCGGGGGGCATTACAAGGACAATGAAAGTCGGCGCTCCAGCCTTGTGTACAAGTGGACCATATTCACGAACAAGAAACCCACTTTATCTTGGAAACATGATAATATATGCGGGCATCACATTGGTTGCTGGTGGTGAATACATGATTGCACTATTCCTAACGGTCTTTATCTATTTTACATTTCAATATTTAATGATAATCTCTTTGGAAGAACAAAAACTAGGTGAACTGTTCGGAGATCAATACGCTACATATTGTAAAAATGTTCCTCGACTATTTCCAAGACCAATACCGTGGATTGAATCAAACGACCAATCTCCATCTCCAGTTTCAAAAACATTAAAAACAGAAAAGAGGACCTTGCAAAATATTTTTTTGATCCTATTATTAATAGGTCTAAGAGGTTATTTCAAGTTATTGACAATCTAAAACAGTGCTCTTATGAATGCAGGGCTTAAGAAATATTTTATAATAGCAGGAGAACCTTCAGGCGATCTACATGGCGGAAAACTTATTAAAGCCATAAAAATGATAAAACCTAATTCTTCGTTTATGGGCCATGGTGGTGATAACATGAAACATGAGGGAATGCACATAATTGAACATATAGATAATTTATCAATTATGGGATTTGTGGAGGTCATAAAGCACTTACCACGAATTTCTAAAATAATGAAAATGACTATTGATACTATTACTAAGTCAAAACCTGACAGGATTATCCTCATAGACTACCCAGGATTCAATTTAAGATTAGCAAAAAAATTATCGCATCTTAATATTCCAATAACATATTTCATTTTGCCACAAGCCTGGGCATGGAAAGAAAAACGAGTTGAGACAATGAAAAGGTTCATCGATCAAGCAATTTCTATTTTTCCATTTGAAGAAAAATGGTATGGATCAAAAAATTTTAAGGTTGAATACCTTGGCCACCCATTTATGGACACTCAACATATTGACGAAACAACTAAGTCCTTTTACGAAAGGCACAAATTAAATATCAATGAGCCCATTCTCACACTACTTCCTGGGAGTAGACAACAAGAAATAGATAGACACTGGCC
>CAYZJY010000001.1:13153-31344 GCA_964478995.1 uncultured bacterium | reverse complement strand
CTACTTGATGTTGACTCAGAAAAAAGGAAAAAAATGTTATATGACTTTGCAAATTTAAAAGAATTATTAGGTAGCCCAGGGGTTTATGAGAGAACAGCAGAACTCATAATAAAACAAACATGAGAATACAAAAAACCTCCTCATTAAAACATATGCCCAAAATACATATTGCTAGTTTTATGTTAAAATTATTTTATGGTTTAAACCAACGAGACATACGTGGTCGGGAAAACTATATTGAACCCATAAAATTAGATGAATCTGTAATCATTTCCGTTTGGCATGGACACCTCTTATCAATCGTACATGACCTCAAAAATGAACAAGTTAATGCTGTTGCTGGAACCCATAGAGATGCGGATCTTATATCTGAAGTAGCAATAAATTGGGGGTGGAAAATGATAAGAGGGTCAAGCAAGGAAAGAGGTGATGTTGCCTATAAAGACATGATCAAGGTCTTGAAAAATCCTGGGTCAATCTTATTTATCACTCCTGACGGACCAACAGGTCCAAGAAGAATTCCAAAGCCAGGCATAATTCGGGCTGCACAAGCAACTAATGCAAAAATAATTCCTGTAGGTGTTTACTCAACAAAACATTGGGGCTTTGAGAATTGGGACACCTTCTATCTAGAAAAACCCTTTGGAAAGATTTACATAGAGTACGGTTCTCCAATAGAATATGACAAATCAATGGATCAAGATGATTGCATCAAGGATCTAATTGAAAAAATGGATACAATTCAAAAAAAGAATTTGTATTATGCAAATAATATATAAAATCAAGAAGCAATGCACATGGCTGTTCTTCCCTTTTGCAATACTCTATTGGGGAATCATTTTTTTAAGAAACCTATTCTACGATTTAAATCTTTTTACAATACATAAAGCACCTTGCAAAATCATTAGTGTAGGCAACATCTCAACTGGAGGAACTGGCAAGACACCTACCGTGATTTACCTATGCTCCCTTTTAAAGAATCATGGTAAGAAAGTTGCTATTCTTAGTAGAGGGCATGGTCGAGCGACAAAAGGATTATTGCTAGTAAGCAAAGGAAATGGACCTTTGTGTAAGTGGGGGGACTGTGGAGACGAACCCTTCATGTTATCAGAAAACCTTTTTGATGTTCCAATCCTAGTAGATGAAAACAGATATAGGGGAAGCTTATATCTATTAAAACATTTTACTCCTGAGATTATCATAATGGATGACGGTTTTCAACATCGATCATTAAATCGAGATGTAGATATTGTATTAGTAGATGGTGGAATGCACATCAATGACCATAAACTTTTACCTCAAGGATTACTAAGAGAACCTTGGCATCACATAAAGAGGGCAGATGTAATTATTATTACAAAAAAACAACCTGAGCCTTTATTGCAAAGAAGATTAATGGAAACCCACATTCCTACGCTTAAAACCAGAATAATTCCATCAATAGTCTATCATAAGCAAAATCTAAACCTTGAAATCTCTCAAAATGAAAAATGCTATATTGTAACTGGCATTGGTAATTCTCAATTTTTTAAAACGACAGTTAAACGCCTGGGGCATGATTTTATTGGATATGAAATATTTCCTGATCATTTCAACTATTCAAAAACTGATCTCATTAACATAGAAAACAATGCTAAAAAGGCAGGCGCAACATACATATTAACAACACAAAAAGACTGGGTAAAACTTAGAGAGTTAAGCCCAAAATATTCATTTGGGATTATCGATATAAGGATCAGGGCGTCAAACGAAAACCTATTCTTAAAATTAATAAAATCTTGATATTAAATTTGCGCCATACCCCATGCAAATACCACCCCTACAAATGTTAGCATAAGGGGCCAGCCTGTATTCACTAATTGCTTACCACTAGGGTCATGAAAAACGTGTACCTGAAATTCATGCGTTGATGTTGCTCCGTGTTCATCAACTGCCATTAAAATAAAATCATTCATTCCTAATTGACTTTTTCTTGGTGTCCACTCCACAATGGCTTTCTTTTTATCAAATCGTGCATATTTAGGTAATCTAACGGCTCGATATGCAACTTTATCTCCGTTTAGATCCTCAGTTGAAATTTTGTAACGCCAAGAATGCCCGGTTAAGCCCACTGGCTTTGGATTAGACATGACTGTTGGAGCATTATTTACAAAAATCTTTCCAAGTTGTACATCTGTGCCATACCCATCGCTAACAGCAACTTCAAATGTGTTGTTATTGATTTGCGCAGCTTTTGGTACCCATAATATTTTACCATAGCGATCCATTTGCATGCCATGTGGGCCTTTAAGCAAAGTATACTCTAGTGTGGAGTTGTCATTTTTATCATCAACCCTAACTTGGTATTTAAATAGTTCGCCCACAAGCCCCATGTGTGGTGGGTTTGATACTATGGTTGGTAGATGATTTGTATAAACCTCATAGGTTTGTTCGTCTTTTGTATATCCGTCTGATGCAACTACCGTTATTCTATGTGCATCTGCTTGTTCTACTGTTGGGGTCCAGCGTACCGTTCCAGAGGAACCCTCCACAACCATACCTTCAGGAAAATCTAATAGATTAAACCTAAATGGGTTAACTCGCTCAACTACAACGCGTGGAGGCTTGCCTTTTGCACCATGGAAAAATTCCCAAAGAAAGTCTTTAATCTTTATAGTTCTACCATCCCTAGTGTTTAGCAAAACCCATAATCTATCATCTTCAAAAAACACAGAATGTGTATATCTTTTTAAGTTGAGTCTAGATACAAGCGAATCTGCTGGGTATTTTGGATCAACATAGTATATGGCATCAGCATTATGCCAATCACCTAAATATCTATCAATATTTGAAATGGCCACATCATCAGTTATGTTGATTGAATACATCCGAATAGTTGATACATCCTCAACCTTAACCACTCGCTTAAATGGCAACAGCGCTCCTTTGTTCTTGTCATTGATCATAACCTTGTAGGCATACTCTTCACCCACAGTTGCTGACATTATGGGTACCGAAACAATCTTTATGGGAGAATTAACAAAAAATTCAGCTTCTATGATTCTTGATTCATGGCCATCAGAGACCTCTATATGGAGTTCATGAAAATCCAAATCATTCATTGTTGGCTCCCAACGTAAATAACCATTGTGTGGGTCCATTCGCATGCCTTGCGGCAATTTATGAGCAGTAAAGATCAATCTATCATTTTTATTTGGTTCTTCTACTTTCAATTCAAAATCCCATGACAGCCCCACCTGAACTGTATTCATCATCATCGGTGCGGATCTTATGATTGGTGGGTGGTTTACAAAAAGGTTAACAAATTGAGTATCTGTTGCAACGCCATGGCTAGCGATTATAGCGTATTCTACACTATCTACCTGAACTGTGTTTGGTGTCCAAGAGATTGTGCCATCTGGCTGTAAAGACATTCCATCAGGACCATAAAATAATTTATAATTGATCTTTTGATCAGGTTTTTGTCTCCAAACCTTCACTGGATATGCATATGGCGACCCTACGCTCGCGCTCATAGGTGGTTTAGATAGGATTTTCACTCCTGCTCTTGAAAAAAGTTGAAATTCTTGGGCTGTTCGCTCGAAACCGTCAGTCGCAACCAGCCTTACGTCATACACTTCGACATGCGCGCTATCAGTCTTCCAAGTAACAATGCCATTATCAATTGTCATACCCTCAGGTGCAACCTCTAACTCAAAACTAATGGAGGCATCCTTGTTTCTATCTTGGACAACCGGTTCATAACGAAAGGTTGATCCAGCAATAAACTCTGTTATGGTGGGTTTTGTTAAAAACCGTGGGGGGTCATTAACATATATCCAGAGACCTTCTTCTCTACTTTCTAAAACAGGAGTGGCTTTAAAAATCTGTTCTTGATCATTAACTCCAGTTGTAGGCTCCATAAGTTCATCAACTTTCATGCGCACCATATAGGATAAAGGGAAAGCATCCAATTGTTTGTCCGTAGGAACCCAATTAATTGATTTACTTTCATAGAGAAAGTACATTCCCTTAGGCGGCTGGTTGTCCCACCTAAAACTATAAAATTCATCTGTACTATCTTTTGGTATTTCATATAGGAAGGGCTGCCCTGGTCTTAAAACATATCTTGGAAGGATGTGCTTGGGAAGGCGCTGTCCTAGCGACTCTTTTGGTCTCGGCATCTTGGGTGCCTCAAGTGTCCTAACTACTTTTTTAGGTATAGAAACTCGTGGTTGCTCCCTTAAGACTTTTCCCTCTCGTTGTTCAGGGAAAAGCGTGTTGGGTATATAACTACTTGGCGATTGCCCTAAATCTGTAATTATTCTCTCTTGCCTCTGTGGTTCTAGGGGTTCTTTATCCTCAGGTAAAACCTCAACATAAACTTCAGATATCTCTGGCTTTACATCTTTGACATTGGATAAAAGGTTTGGCAAGCGCTTTTCTATGAAATCAGAAGTAATGAGATATCCTTGGTCTAGCCTATCTGATCTATTGCCAAGTTGAATAACGTATGTTGAGTTTTCAATTCCATTCCAACCTGAGACTAGAACATTGCCACTGTATAAACCTGCTTTTGTCATGGGCACCATTGAAAAAACTTGCATCTCTGATGGAATGTGCCTCATTGCATTCTCAACTCCTTCTAATCCACCATCTTTTCCCGACACAAGCGTTAGGGAATTAATATCAGAGGATAAGGTTAAAATATCTTCATAACTATCTTGATTAATATCTTCTAAAACTACTTGGGTCAATGGGCCTGTTGTAATTGGAACGTCTTCAATTACCAATGTTGCTGGCGTTAGGGTAAGTGCAACAATATCACCAGAACTAAATGGGGTCAATACATCAAAAAAACCATCAGAATCCCAGTCCGTAAGTTCAATTGAATAAGGTAAAATTCCATTTAATCCATCAATCTTTTTTCGCACTAGGTGTCCAGAGTCAAACACACCACCAATGTTATAAAATGGTTGTGCCTTTATCGTATTGCCATCAGGACTGAGGGCTAAAACATCATCATAGCCATCACTATCATAGTCTACAACGCCTACGTAAAGCAGACCTGAGCCTACCAATAGTTGATCAGGTCTCACCTTTTTAGTTAGCGAAAGTCCATTTGGTGAAGAGTCAACAATGGCAAACCCACGGAAGGGGCTACCTAGCGCTAAAATAATTTCTTGATCGCCATCAGCATCTTGATCCAATAATTGAAAATTATTACATCTTAGCGAGCGGTTTTCTTTTCCAATATCTAATGTAGCGGAGGGAATTTCAGAAAAATGGGTTCCATCCCACGCATAAGTAGCAACAAAAACATGGGGGGTGGAACTGTCCTCAAATCTTGACAAATTCATAACTAGAATCAGGTCTGGAGAACCATCACCATCCATATCTCCAATCCTCGCATCAACAAAGTCTCCCTCTAGGGCAACAGGAGGCAAAAACTCCCATATTAAATTCTGATAGCCATCAGAGTCTATTTCATAGAATCTTACTGCAGTTGGGAAAACATCTAGATCGGGATTTATCTCTAAGGATAAAAATTCCAGCATGTTGTCGCCATCTAAATCATAGGTCCCATTCATATGGACTATCTTTTGGGCATAAGAACAAGATAATAATGCCAATAAGAAAAACTTAAATATGGATGTGGAATGTTTCATTAGTTAAAGTTTAAGAAAAGTGCTCTTATATTTTGTCATCGCTATCATTATCCTTGTCTTTTGAGGATTCTTCTGACTCAGCCTTTATTTTTACCGTTGAACTATCAGAATTACTTTCAGCACCTGAATTTGATTTTGTTTCTATGTTCAAAGAATCTAATTCCACTCCATTAGAATTAGATTCAATTTTTATTGGTGATTTCTGTTCAGATTGAGATTCCTCTGTCGATGGGGGAACACCATCTTCCTGATCTAAGGTCTTTACTTCCTTAACAACCTCTAATTTTAAAGAATCTGTATCTACGGTATCTATCTGTGTTGTTTTTTCCAATTCTAGGACCTGTGGCGCAACTTCATCTTCTTGTGTATTCGGAGTCATTATTAATGAATCTGGTTTTATTATGCTTGAGTCGGCACTTACATCAGGCACGTTACTTTGCTTTGGCTCAACTGGCACAGAGGTCTCAATTTGGTCAGGTTGCACTTCTGGTAACCTGGGTTCTCTTGTTACTTTTGGCAATTTGCCACTTGGTCCAAATAGAGGCTCCTCTAAGTAGGCTCCCTGCAACAACTTAATCTTTAATTCATTAGGAAACATCTCTTGAATAAGCCTAGAGAACATGACTGAAGGTTCGATTGCTCCTATAAGGTCATATTCTGTAGTAACCTTCTTTGAGCCATTTGCTCTGACAACAACCTCGCCTCTAATTGATTGAAGTGTGCCTTCATCCATAAAGACCGCTAAGGATTGTGATGGATTTGAAGGCGTTGTTGAAGATAAATATATGCCCTGATATGTTGAGTCTTCATCACCTTGAAAACTAAATCTGATTAATTTTTCTGTAAAATCCATATCAAGCGACGTTGGAAAACCCTCGAAAAAATAATCTGGGAATTCAAAGAGTGTGGGGTCGAAGGATTCAGGTTGATATGATTGAGAAAGCGAATCATCTGTAGGCGATATGGACATAAATACCACATTGGTTTGCATATCATGAACCATTGTAAGTGTCGTGATGCTATCAAGCCTTGCATCTCGTAAAGAATAGGCAAAGTCATATGTTGTACCTCTTTGAAGAGTAGCAAGATCTGCAGAAATCCCATGTTGAAGATGAGTGGCAATGCCCATTGGTGGTATTTGATTTACTGCAATTCCAAAGGGTGCTTCTCCATCAAAAACATATCTGTCTTTATTTTCAGATACTGGCGTCATTGCAAGAACATAATATAGATCTATTCCGTCACTTTCATCAACCAATGGAAGTGTGTCCTCACTAACAGTCCGTGATTGAATTGCATCTAGTGCTTCCTTGGTAAAGGATGATATTCCAGGGTCTTTTTCTGGTAATAATGAGGTCGATGATGTATCTAATTCTTCAGGAACATATTCACCAAGTTCCAACTGGGTAAACCCAGCTTCATCAGCCCAATTAACGCTTTCCATGTCTTCGTTCATTGAGGGTACAAAAATCACATCTTCGCCTTGTGAGTTATCTGTTGAGGATTCATCTTTAATTGTATTCAAAAAATCACCCAATGTTGGCGCTAACTTGCTAAAATCTTTTTTATTTTTAGTTCTAACATTTTGATCCTTATAAAGTTCTTTTTGGCCTGAAGGAGGCTTTGTAACATCCCGCTCATAATTAAAAGTGGTGGGCTTTAACGATGCTGACTCTTCGGGCAAAGCTGAAGGGGGTGGGCTAAGTGCAGTGGCTTCAGATCTTGATTTTTCTAGAATGGCAATATTTGACTGGATGCTAGATATATCTGCATTTTCCCTAAGTTTTAATATTGAATGCAGGCTCACTTCATCATCAATGGGGAAAGTCCCTTGGCCCGATAAGCTAGTGCTAGATAGCGCTGCACTTTCTCCATCAATGCTTAATAAAAATATGTGATCAGAACCATAAGGTATTAATAAACCAGTTTGCTCTGAAACTTCTGACGTGTATGGCTGGATGTCTGAGCCTAATAGGTAGCGAGCATCATCAACTTTCATTACTTCAGATCCAACTAATTCAAATCCTGTTCCGACATCAAAAATAGCAGTCTTCAATTTGTCTCTCTCGCTTGATATTAAAGCAATGTAATGACCTCCACTACTCATAAACCCACCAACATAAACTGCACCATAACCATTGCTAATTATTGGAGCAGAAAGAAGTTGAGGAGATTTTATTAAAGCAATATCATTAGCAACATCAATATCAAAGACCAAACCTTGGCGCACTGGAGATCCAAAAGACATCGTTAGTTTAGGGCTACCACCGGGGACCAATGAAAGATTGGATGGTCGTAGCGTGGTGAGGTCTAATAAAGGCTCTTTTATGGTAAGTGGTTGGTTTGAAAAACCATTTCCCTTACCAAGAAATATGTAGAACCAGACCTGTTCCCCAATCGAAACATTTAAATTGGGTATGAGAATCAGATCTTCATATGCATCATTATTAACATCAACAACCTCACCATCAGCAAAGGTTCCGCCTCCTCCCAACGAATATGACCATAGCGTATCATTTATCCCTTCAGGAGAAATCTCTACCCACATAGCAGATGAAAACCGGGAATTCAATACCAGTGTCTCACTCTGACCATCATTATCCAGGTCATATGAACGATGAATATGGAATTCTCCTCCGCCATAAACATTGGGCAGAAGTAGGACTCCAAGAAATATTGCTATAAAAAAGCGCATTTCCACTCCTTTGAACGTACTTAACCCTATGGTTTAAACCAAACTAGGATACATAATATTAGAGAGATAAAACACGTTTTAATCTCCCTTACCTCGATTACTCTTTGAAAAATATAGGATAATGTCACTATTTAAACAAGAAAAAGCCCAAAAATGAGCAATGAAAGAAATTATTCAATTTTCCTCTATATTTTCTTTCTAAATTGAATCATGAATTATAATTTGATACATTCTATCATGCGGAGAACCCTCATTATCATGAAGAAAAATATTTTAACAATATCAATTCTGAATTTATCCATTCTTTTTGGGCAGTTTAGTTACCCTGCTGAAGATTTTCTGGGAGGTGGAATTGGGTACAGTCCAATGTACATAAAACTAAAAGAAATTCCAGGGGCAGACGCCCTTGTAAATGTTGGTCTTGACCCATCACAATTTAAAGACCCCTTTGTTATACATGGTGGAGAGGGATTTGCCCACATCACAGGAAGATGGCGTATTGGTTCTTATGCTGGAATGGGTGGGTCATCCATAAGCACAGTCCCTTCAATAAAAACCTATGTTGATGATGACCCCAACAATGAAAATGGTAATCAAGGCTATACAAATGAAACCCTAACAGATTATGCAGGTACATATGCTCCTTCCATCAAGGCTAATTTATCATTCTTGCTTGGTGCTGCTACCGTTGAGTATGTAATGCCATTATTGCAAGACCTTGAACTGTCATCAGGTGCCCTTTTTGGTCTAGGACGAGTGGGTATCAGCCTTGAACAAAAAAGCGGTGAGAACATTAGGTGGAATAATACATTTAGTAATGTTTATGGTGAATTCATTGATAGTGTTCTCTATTATGCTGTTGATGGTGACTTTGAACCCAATGACCCCATTACCCCTCTTCCAGTACCAGGGCTACTACGAGAGGTCGGAGCAACGTTTTTCAACTTTCAACCTTATATTGCTGTCAAATTTCAATTTTTAGAACGATTAGGACTAAGAATTAGCGTAGGATATAATAAGGGAACCGTTAGGCAGGGAGCGTGGAAACTAAATGGAAGTACGCAAATCAGTGACTCTCCTAAATCCACCTTAGAGGGGGTCTCCTTTCGCCTGATGGGATACATAGGGCTATAAGTCTTAATACATAAACATGCTTAACAAATTACGTCGGATGTGGCCAATGGCCCTGTCTGGAACAATAGGATTTTTGATTGCGACAATTCTTTTCTTACCAAAAATCTACCCAAGCAACCAGAATATTTATCGCATTATTCGAGAAAGAATCAATGTTTTAAACCAGATTATTGGCTATGTAAACCATTTTTATTTTGATACTGTTGACATGGAAAAAATCATGGATGGGGCATTTCATGGCCTCATGGAAGAACTAGATCCACACTCAACATATATTCCCGCAAAAGAACAAGAGAACATCAGTGAACTTTTCAAAGGGAAATTCCAAGGAATAGGAATCGAGTTTGACATATTAGATGGTTTCATAACTGTTATTTCACCTGTCCCAGATAGTCCATCTGACATTGTTGGTTTGATGCCGGGTGATAAAATTATAGCGATCAATAACGATGATGCATATAAAATTACAAAAACCGAGGTTTTTGAAAAACTTAGAGGAAGAAAAGGAACAAGCGTCACGGTCACAATTAGTCGAATAGGCACATTGAAGCCTTTTGATGTTGAGATTATAAGAGACAATATCCCAATCTATAGCGTTGGAGCAGCAACAATGATTGATGACTCCACTGGATATATTTTTCTAAGGAGGTTTTCTGCCACAACGGAAAAAGAGGTCGTAGCCGCAATTGACACTCTAATTGGACAAGGCATGAAAAGACTGTTGTTTGATCTCCGAGGAAATAGTGGGGGATATTTAGAACAAGCAGCTGCCATATCAGATCAATTCATAACATCAACAGATACACTAGTTTACACCTTGGGAAAGGTCAAGGAATCAAACCAAGTGTTTAAAGGTACGCCTAATAAAGGAAACAATGATTTTTCCTTGATAGTAATGATAAATAGAGGTTCTGCAAGTGCCTCAGAAATTGTTTCTGGAGCAATTCAAGACCTTGACAGGGGCCTTGTAGTTGGTGAGACCAGTTTTGGGAAAGGACTCGTACAGCGCCAACTCCCTCTTGATACTGGATCAGCAATACGTGTTACCATTGCACGATATTACACTCCTTCGGGGAGACTTATTCAAAGACCCTATGAAGATGGAAACGACCTAGCCTATTATCGCGAACTCTACGAAACTGACAGGGAATCTAAAATAGATAGCCTAAAAGAATTAAGGCCAAAGTATAAAACAAAATCAGGCAGAACGGTCTATGGTGGAGGGGGGATTACTCCTGATATTTACATTCCATTTAAGAGCACAATCAATCTTGAAACTGCAAAAATACTTAGAAGCCCAAAAAGACCCTTCTTTAATTTTGCATCAAATTATGCCTCTGCCAACAAGGCTGATTTTGTTTCCTTTAACGAATTTAAAGAAAGTTGGGAACTTTCAGATCTGCTATTTGACCAATTTATTACACATCTAGAACAGGATTCTCTAGATGTAGTAAAAGATTCACTCTATTCTAATTTGAACTATATTGAAAATCGAATAAAAAGTGAAATAGCGGGGTCTGTTTGGGGAAAAAATGAAAGTACAAACTTAAGACTTTTGATGGATGGGCAAGTAATTAACGCTCTAAAACATTTTAACGAAGCAGATGCATTCGTCAAATCAATAAATTAAATTAGTAATCTGTGAATTAAACTTTTTAATTATTTTTATTAAATCTAATCACATTAGAAACGGAGTTATGCAATGGTACATTATTTTTTAGAAGGTGGCGCATTCATGTGGCCAATCCTGGTAACACTGATCTTTGGCTTGGCATTTGTAATTGAACGTGCCTACTCGTTAATGATGTCTGCTGTGGATGCTCAGACATTTTTTGAAACAGTAAGTAAGTCAATGAATGATGATGGTACAGAGGCCGCGGTGCAAGTATGCAGTGAGACAGAGGGGCCCATAGCTGCAATTTTTCATGCTGGCTTAAGCAAAATGAACCGTGGATTAGGCGAAGTTGAAAAAGCAATCCAGAATGCCGGGGCAATTGAAATGGCCTTTTTGGAAAAAAACATGATTTGGTTAAATGCTGTCATAACCATTGCACCCATGCTTGGGTTTACCGGAACTGTTGTTGGAATGATTGCTGCATTCGATGCTATTAAGGCAGCAAATGACATTTCCCCTGCAGTTGTAGCTGGGGGGATATCCCAAGCACTTTTAACCACTGCGTTTGGTCTTATTGTTGCAATGATCATACAGACATTCCAAAATGTCTTCGTTGCCAGAATTGATAAACTTGTTCTAGAAATGGAAGAGCAATCAATAAAAATACTGGATCATCTTCAGGATCAAGAGTCTAAATAGTCCTTCCATTTAATAAGAGTTTCCATGAAAAAGAAAAGAAGATTCAAGGGAGGAGAAATTCCTACATCATCAATGGCAGACATAGCCTTTTTACTTTTGATATTCTTTCTTGTTACGACAACGATCGACACTGATAAAGGACTTGGAATTGTATTGCCTCCACCTGGTGACATGGAAATTGAAATTCGAAAGGAAAACATACTAAACTGCTTAATTAATTCTCAAGGCAAAGTTCTATTAGATGAAGAGCCCACCAATGTTGAACAAATCCATCGAATTGTTGGTGAGAGACTAAGAGCAAACGACAAGTTAGTTGTATCGGTTAAAGCACACCCTAAAACGGCCTATAGTGATTATGTAAGGGTGATTGATCAATTAAAAATGGCTGATGCCAAGCGAATATCAATTGCAAATAGTAATTAATGAAATTTTCTAAAAAAACTAAAATATCCAGCGAAATACCTACTGCGTCAATGCCTGATATTATTTTTATGCTTTTAGTATTTTTCATGGTCACAACAGTACTAAAAGAATATTCTGGTCTACCGGTTAATCTGCCAAAGGCAAAGCGGATAGAAAAACTTAAATCAAAAAGACATACGGTTCAGGTTTGGGTTTCAAAAGAGGGACTCATATCAATTGACGATCGATTGATGGGAGTAGATGATGTATCACTTGTGATGTATGATAAGCGCATTTCTGATCCACAAATAGTTGTTTCATTAAAGGGCGATGAAGAAGCTGAAATGGGTCTTGTATCTGACATACATGAAAACCTGCGTGAAGTAGAAGCACTCAAATTAAATTATTCATCTAAAACATTGGTTGATTAATGAAGTTTATCAATCCGTTAAAAGCACGATATCCTGTCGTAATTCGTCTTACAACACTAATTGGAATAGGTCTGATTATTTCAAATTTTCTTTTGTTTCCAAGATTTGGTAATAATCTTGAATTTGAGGATGTTGACCAGGTCATAATAGAAAATATTGATATACCGCAAACTCAACAGATTGACAATACACCTCCGCCAGCCAGACCATCAATCCCTGTTCCATCTGATGACGAAGACATTGCTGACGATCTAACTCTTGATGAATTGGATTTTGATGACTTTTCAAACCTAGATGCCCCACCTCCGCCTCCATCCGGACCAAGGGTTGTGTTTATACCTTATGATGACCCACCTGTTGCAATGTCACCTATAAGGCCATCATATCCAGAAATAGCACAGGAGGCTGGGATTGAAGGCGTAGTTGTTGTTCAGGCATTCATTGATGAAAAGGGGCGGGTAAAAGAAACATTGATTCTTAAGGGTGTGCCCAATACCGGCCTTGATGAGGCCGCCATGGAAGCAATAAGAAAAACTCGCTTTAGACCTGCAAAACAGCGGGAGAGAGCTGTTGGGGTCTGGATATCAATTCCGGTTAACTTTAAACTAAAATAATCATCCTAGTTTTTTATTAGTACCTAAAATCACCCTTTAATATTCTTGCGGTGGTATTCCCAGTTCATCTTTCGTATGTAATCAACTGATATTTCCTTGGGACACTCTGCCTCACATGACCCGGTGTTAGTGCAATGACCAAAGCCTTCCTCGTCCATTTTTGAGACCATATTAAACACTCTTTCCCCTCTTTCGGGCTGGCCTTGTGGTAATAATGCCAACTGAGATATCTTTGCCGCTACAAATAAACTTGCTGATGCATTTTTACATGCTGCAACACATGCACCACAGCCAATACACGCAGCAGCATCGAATGCGTCTTCTGCAACCTCTTTACCGATTGGCATAGCATTCCCGTCTGGTGCACTTCCAGTATTAACAGATACATAGCCCCCGGACTGTATTATTCTGTCAAAAGAACTACGATCTACAATTAAATCTTTGATCACGGGAAAAGGAGAAGCTCTCCAGGGTTCGATAGTTATTGTATCGCCATCATTAAAATGCCTCATATGCAACTGACAAGTAGTGGTCCCTTTCATGGGGCCATGTGGCTTACCATTAATAACCATGGAACACATTCCGCAAATCCCTTCTCTGCAATCATGATCAAACGCAATAGGTGACCCACCAGAATCTATGAGTTGCTCGTTCAACACATCTAACATCTCTAAAAATGACATATGGGTATTTAGGCCACTGACCTCATATAACTCGAACTTCCCAGGGTCACTAGAATCCTCTTGTCTCCATATTTTCAGATTAAGATTTAAGTTTTTCATGTTATTTGTAACTTCTTTGTGTTGGATGTACTGTGTCAAAAATTAATTCTTCTTTATTTAGTGCTGGTGGAACATCTTGACCTTTATATTCCCAGGCAGAAGCAAAAGTAAAATCTTCATCATCCCTGAGGGCTTCTCCCTCATCGGTTTGATGTTCTTCTCTAAAATGCCCTCCACACGACTCGTCTCTTTCAAGAGCATCGCGCATCATTAATTCACCCAATTCAAAAAAATCTGCAACTCTACCAGCCTTGGCAAGTTCTGGGTTTAGCATATTGTCTTTGCCTGGAACATTGACATTATCCCAAAAATCATTTCGCAAAGTACCTATGTCTTGGATGGCCCTGGTCAAGCCTTCTTTGTTTCTTGACATTCCACAATAATCCCAAACAATTTTTCCTAATTCACGATGAAAACTTTCTACAGATCGACTTCCCTTATTATCTAATAGTCGTAGATTTCTTTTTCTAGCATTGTTTTCTGCTGATTCAAATGCTTCATGATCAGTGCTTATTGATGAGGTCCTAATATCCTGTGATAAATATTTCCCTATTGTATATGGCAACACAAAATATCCATCTGCAAGGCCTTGCATTAATGCTGATGCCCCTAGTCGATTTGCGCCGTGGTCGGAAAAATTACATTCACCAATAGCATATAGTCCTGGTACGGTGGTCATTAAATCATAATCAACCCATAGTCCACCCATGGTATAATGAACAGCAGGAAAAATTCTCATAGGGACATCATATGGGTTATCACCAGTTATTTTTTCATACATTTCAAAAAGGTTTCCATATCTAGCAGAGACAATATCCTTTCCTAATCGTTCAATTGCATCTTTAAAATCCAAATAGACTGCAAGTCCAGTCGGGCCAACTCCATAGCCCTCGTCACATCGCTCCTTTGCAGCTCGAGACGCTACGTCTCTTGGCACAAGATTACCAAATGCTGGATAACGACGTTCTAGATAATAGTCTCTTTGATCTTCTGGAATATCAGATGGATTTCTTTTATCATCTTTTTTCTTAGGAACCCAAATTCTTCCATCATTTCTTAAAGACTCAGACATTAATGTCAATTTCGATTGGTATTCTCCTGATACAGGTATACACGTTGGATGAATCTGAGTAAAACATGGATTCGCAAACATGGCGCCTTGTTTATAGGCCTTCCATGCTGCTGTTACATTACTGCCCATTGCATTGGTAGATAAATAATAGACATTGCCATAACCTCCAGTGGCAAGCACCACAGCATGGCCAAAATGGCGTTGATATTCCCCTGTAATTAAATTACGAACAATAACACCTCTTGCCTTACCATCTATTTTTACTATATCTAGCATCTCATGACGATTATACATTAGAATATTACCTTTGGAAATTTGTCTGCTAAGAGCGCTGTATGCTCCTAACAATAATTGCTGACCAGTTTGTCCTCTTGCATAAAATGTTCTGGAAACCTGTACACCGCCAAATGACCTATTATCCAATGTTCCACCATACTCACGTGCAAAGGGGACACCTTGGGCTACACATTGATCAATAATATTTGCACTGACTTCAGCTAGCCTGTATACATTGGCTTCCCTAGAGCGATAGTCGCCTCCCTTGATGGTATCATAAAATAATCTATATACAGAATCACCATCATTTTGATAGTTTTTTGCTGCATTTATTCCACCTTGAGCAGCGATTGAATGTGCTCTCCTTGGACTATCTTGAAAACAAAATGCTTTGACCTTATAGCCCATTTCTGCAAGCGAAGCAGCAGCAGAGCCACCTGCAAGTCCAGTGCCTATTACTATGACCTCTAGTCCGCGCTTGTTAGCAGGGCTCACCAATGGGATGTTTGATTTATAATCAGTCCATTTTTGAGATAGTGGTCCTTCAGGTACTTTATTATTTAAAATCATAACTGTTTCCAAAATATGTAAATGGGTATACTTGCAAAAAGAGCAGGAATAACAAAGGAAAAAAAGTGAACTGCTTTATGGATGGTTGACCGATAGAGTCTTGTTTTCACACCAAGGGTTTGAAATGCAGATTCTACACCATGATTTAAATGTAAAGCCAAAACAATCATGCTAAGCACATAGAAAATAACATACCATAATTGTTCAAATGCAATTATGGTAACCGAATGAAGGTCTCTATTGCCCCAAGGATCCATGGATATTTCCCCAAAATGCATTTCATACCAAAAACTTTTTAAATGAATAATCAAAAAAATCATAATAAAGGTTCCTAAAATAGCCATGTTCCTTGATTCCCATTTGCTATTGCTATTCCCGCTAGATTCAGCGTATTCTATGTTCCGTGCCCTTTTTGATTGAACCGTAAGAAATAATGTGACAATGATATGAAGCAATATGGATACATATGTTACATAAGACAAAATCTTTACAACTGGGTTACTAGTCATAAATAATGCATACTGATTAAATTGTTTTTGGCCCATTTCCCCTGGAATAAACAATTGAAGATTCCCAATTAGATGTCCAATTAAAAATAAAGTTAAAAATAGGCCTGATAAGGCAGCCAGGGTCTTTCTAAAAAGTGTTGATGAAAAATATCTATTCACTGAAAATCTATGTTAAATCAGAGAACTAAAGTTAAGAAATTAATAGTGTACATATTTAAAGGTTTGGTTAGTCATCCAATTGGGTTGAAAAAACCAGACTGCAAATCAACAAGAGCCCTAATATGTACAGTACGGGAATAAGTGGGGATGTGGCAAGAAATGTGAATACTAAGTAACATATTCCAAAAAAAGTGATAAACATAATAGAATAAATTGCATTACGAGCCTGAGTAGTTGCCAAACGGGTTACCTTGACATATGCCAAAATCAATAAACCAATGGTAATTAACCATAAACCTAAAAACTGATAAATAACTTTTAAATAGGACGGCAGGTACTTATTTATCTCAAAGGAAAAAAGATCTTTGAATGTGGTCTGGATCAGCACTTCATTTGGGGGCTGGTCCAAAAGCCATGGTTCTGGATGAAAAACCCAAGTTAGACCAAGGATAACGGTTGCCAATCCTATAAAAAAGATGGGAAACCATGTAAGATTATGAACTATATCTTGGCGCATTCATTTGTCTTTGTAAACTAAACGGTCCTGAATCCATTACTAGATTATAAAAACCCTCAAAGAATTTTTCTTCTTTTAATTTTCTATTTTTTAGACCTCCTATGGCTAGGTCGCTAATAACGCTAATCCAGTATCCATAAGACCTGCCATCGGGACCTCCTTGTTCACAGTTTAATTCTAGAGCAGATTTATTAAATTTTGCCCTTTCTTCTTTTGACCAATTTTTAAAAATATTTAATAATTGATTCCGAGTTTTTTTCTCTGTCAATATACCAGTCCAAAAAGCGACTGGGGCCATTTCAAAACCTCTTGGTGTTCTATCGGTGCCCCTCACCTCTACCAAATCTTTTAAACGGACATTAGTAAAGATCTGATGCAATGCGACATGGATGTCTTGATCAACTAAGTTTTCTGAACGTTCCAATTTCTTTAATCTATGGCCAATATTTTTTTTAGAATCAACTATTTTTCCATCTCTATCAATCTGAAAAATATTTGGCACGCTCATTGTGTATTCAACATATTTATCAATAAGGCCTTCTGGGTCAAAAATTCCATGATCAAATAAGTTCCTACAACGAATTGAATCTGTATTCTCCCAAATCAAGTGCCTAATATTTTGTATGCCAGTTTTTACCCCTTCTTTATAAGGACAATTTGCAAATAAATAAGCAGCGACTGGATGAACGCAGTCAGCTACAAAAACCATTTCCTCCATATCTTTATCATCAATTACATCTAGATTAACCTGTATGCTTGCGGTATTTCGCATCATCCATTTTCCCATTTTCCCATTTTCGGCCATGTTATCGTCCATTAGATGATATTTTTTTTGATTAATAAGTTCTACTTCTTCTGGAGTAAATATGGGTTCCAATGCATAATCAATTATTTTTAATTTATTTTCCAATGCAATTCCATCAAGTAATCGATGGTGTTCTTGCATGGTAAACTCCAGCTTGTTTAAATCTTTACAAGGTGGGCTTGCCCATTCTAATTGTCCTCCTGGCTCAAGTGAGTATTTGCCATTAATACCCTTTTTATCATTTATAATGTTGAGTAAGTCAA
>CAYZJY010000001.1:0-13053 GCA_964478995.1 uncultured bacterium | reverse complement strand
TTACCTGCCTCAGCATATACTGTAGTAGCGCCATAGGATTCATTATTTTGAATAATTGAATCATTATATCCAACAAACTGTAGTCCTTTTTGAGATGCTAAATGTGTGTAGACTGGAGAAAAACCACTTACCTGATGCCAACCAGGTTCTACTTGTATGGGTCTTGCCAAAGGTGTTTCACCAACAAATTTTCCGTCAATATATATTGGCACTCCCACCATATTTGATTCAACACGGATACCCCCATTATGGTAATACATAAATCCAGGATCGGCCTGTCTTTTTGGGAATGATTCTGGTCTCTTTTCCGCCAATTGTTCTCGCCATTTATATTCGGGCTTACCCTTCACTGAATAATCTAATGATTCTCTTTCATCTTGAAGATAATAAGGGACCTCCCTTTCATGTTTAAAATCCCATTTTAACGATTTTTTTACAGAATCATCCTGAAGCGGAAAGTAACTCAACCATGTGTTGTTCTGTATGGAGTCTTCTTTAAATGGGGTTTCTTTATTTGAATTTGGTACGCCAACGACATTCTTGTTTTTATACGTGGTCTTTAATCTCCTATCAAGAATAATTGGGTCTGTGAACTCAGGCGTCTGTGGTAATGATTCCTTAAAGTGAGATGGCTCTGATTGATTAAAAACCATATTATTCTTTTTAGATGGTATGTATTGCTGTTGCAGTCTGGTGGCATCATATTCATCTGGAATAATGCTCTCATCTATGAACCAGGCCTGAACAGTATTCGTATCAGGTTCTTGGGTAGGAGAGACATAGTATCTTTGTGAATTCAAGGTATCATTAATTATATTTGAATAATCAGGTATGTGGGCCTTTTGAAGTTCTCGATAGGTTGAGTTTTTTGATTGTAATATTTTATCAAAATCAATAGTGGCAACAACATTTGTATCAGATAATTGTGTTTCAGAAACAACAAGCGCGCTCTCATCAATGGTTTCCAAATGTTTATTTTCATTCTGCGGGGGAATGTGCCTTTTTTGTAATTTTGACAATGTACCTGAACTTTGTGTTGGCTTTACCTGTTCAATGATATTTTCATCATTTTGACTGCTTTCAGCAATAAGTTTTTCTTGTTCTGTTTTATCATTTTTTCTGAAAATATTGAATATTCCCATCCATTTCTTTTTACCTACTTTATCTATTTTGGATGAGGACTCAACTAGAATAGGCTTTTCTTTAATTACTAATGTGTCTATTGGATTTCGTTTTTGGTTTGGGATTGGAGATATTTCATTGGTATTGCCATACGAGGGAAATTCCCCACTAAACCAGCCGTCATCTTCTTTTGTTTGCACTTCATTGTTTTTGTCCTTGATTGCCAATTCTAAGTTTTCAAACTTTACTGAGTCACCAATTTTTTCAACAAGCGTTTCTCCTGTTGACTGATTAACATAAACTTCTTCTAATAGGCTATCTGTGGAACTTTTTACCACTGTGGCCCGTAATTTGAATGAATCAAACTCACCTTTCTTTATTGGCGCAATGGATTTTTTCATCAAAATTGATTTAGATAGCGCCTCTTTTTCACCAGGATGGTTGGTGGTGTATAAATTCCCATGATACTCAAAAATTGCATTGGGACCCAATTCTTCTCTTGCCTCATCAAATGCATTTTTGAAATTTGTATTATATTTTGGAAATCCAGAAGATTTAGCAATATTAAATACCGAGGTCCCCTTGTCTTTTATATGTTGTTTTAAATTGGCGACTTCAGATTTTTTCATTTCAGTATGTATGAACACTATCGTACTAGGTGAGGTCTTTGAATTAATGATATCATATCCAAGAATTGGTTTTTTTATAAGTATTGCTAGTTGGGTTGATTCATCAAAGTCATCAATTACTATTTTTCTAACTTCCCCAGAAAATTTATCCTGAGGAATTTTATTTTTTGGAGCACGCACTCCAAGCAGTGTCAGATATACCCAGCCCCGATCAGATTTCCATCCAATAATATCGTCATCATCTATGGGTTCTGTATAATCAAGATTAACCATTATGCCATTCTGTTTGACACTATAACTAACATCTTTAAGATTAACACCCATAAGAATGGACGTACAGAATACAAATACATATTTTGTGAATGTATGATTCAAGTAGAACTCCGCGTGAGTGAGCCCA
Source organism: uncultured bacterium (assembly GCA_964478995.1). GTDB lineage: Bacteria > Fidelibacterota > Marinisomatia > Marinisomatales > UBA1611 > NZWG01. Next base: position 10,902 of record CAYZJY010000001.1, on the reverse strand, counting down.
TTAATAGGCTCCCTCTATTTTAAAATACATTCATCAATTAAAGCAAGGTATAACTCAACTGTTTTAAATCTTGTTATATAACAACTTATTGTTTGTTTTAGTTTTTTAATTAACCATTTTTTTCTTTATTTGGCCATAAATGTTTTTCAGGGCACTTGGGGTCATAAAATACAATATAATTCAATATTTGATAAAAAAGACTGAATGGATAAAATTTGGGCATGCTTATAAAAGCAAAACATCTTCTTTATATCCCACTAATCTCAATCATGTTAGGCAATAGGTCAACGACAATTAAGGTTTTTCATGTATTTGAGAGTTTTGGAACAGAAACACAGGAATTAAAAAATTCTATCGTAATGCATTTTGACTCAAAAGGATACATGCTAGACAGTACTATTTATAGTCATACTTTGCCACTAAGCGAAAAATATGTTTATGTATCTGGACCCGAAGAGGGACTTAAGTTGAGAAGAAGCTATGATCGCGAAATGATTCTTTCATATCAATTTGAATATAATGATAGTGGGAACAAAATAAGCACGACCCTATATGGCACTGGTGATAGTCTTTATTGGAGACAGTACCAAAAATATGATGGGGATAACAAAATCATTAAGAGAATACGCTACAACCCCACCAAAGCGATAAACCCAGACATGATGCATGGCAATGATAATTCAAAGGGAATGTTATGGGGAGAAAGTTATGATTATGATTCTACAGGAACCATTCTTGAACGAAAAGATCTGTATAACAACTATGTGTTGGTCATAACAAGTTTTGAACTTAATCCTTTAGAGGCACCAAAGAAACAAGGTGAGTATTTTGATCCTTCTGTAATATTTCAAACCATTTTCTTTCACAATGATTCTGGGCAGTTAACACAAGAGCAAACTGTTGGCAGGCTTGGTCAAACATTGGGGTCAAAGACATATAAGTATGATATATTAGGACGTCGAGTTGCCACCACCATATACAACGAAGAAGGAACAATACAAAAAATATACAATACTGTCTTTGATGATGATAATTTCAAGACCTATGATTATTATTCTGATTCTGATGTAAAACTCAGTTCAATTAAAGAAGTTCTTTTAGATAATCAAGGCCGTAAATATGTAGAGGCAATTCTAGATGGTCAGGATCGGGTATTAGAAAAAAATGTATATTTTTATGATAAAAAAGGAAGAGTGCAAGAAATTAAACAATATGATATGTTACGTCGTGGAAGGGAGGGAATTAATGAAATTCCTATTAGGGTTAATACATATGAATATGATTAAATTACACATAGAAATCTCAATGGCAATCTATCTTGGAGGTAATTATGAAAGTCATTGATCCAAAAAGCATTTTGATTGGTGTTTTGTTAACACTACTCATATTTTCAACTTTAGGATTAAGACCAAAGACCGATGAACTTGGACATCTAGTTGTACGCAGTTTGACCATAGAAGATGATCGCGGTGTCATAATGGGTTACTTGGGTAATGGGTATATGCAAACATATAACCAATATGGAGAACCAACATTGTTTATTGGTACAGGTAAGGATGGTGGTGGATACATGAGGGCCTACAATGGAAATGGAGATGAATCTGCCTATGTTGGTACAGGGCGCATGGGAGGTGGATATATTCGTACATACAACAATTCCCAAAAAGAAACCTCATATCTTGGTACAGGTTCAGACCATGCAGGTCAACTTAGGATATATAATAAAGACGGGGAGACATCATCGTATTTGGGAGAAGGATACTACCAAGCATACAATCAGTTTGGCGAAAGAACTCTTTTCCTTGGGACAGGCACAAGTGGTGGCGGATACCTTAGGACCTATAATTTCAATGGCCAAGAAACTGTTTACATGGGAACTGGTGCAGATAGTTCAGGGCAGTTACGTGTTTTTGATGCCGCTGGTGAAACTGGTACTTTTCTTGGTAGTGGTTATTTCCGCACTTACAATCAGTTTGGCAAGTTGACAACATACTTAGGCAATGGAAAAGATGGTGGCGGGTATCTCAGAACAAATAATAAGTTTGAGACAGAAACTTCATTTTTGGGTACAAACAACTCAAATGAAGGCCTTATTAACCTCAATGACAAATTTGGTCAAAGCTTCTGGATACGATTAAATAAGGGCGATTGATTTTTTATACATTTTTTTGACTTTATCATGTCATTGTCTTAAGTTTGGGAACAAAAGGTATCCGAGAGGGGGATGAAATAGTTATTCATCCAATATACCTCATATTTTACATACTCAGACAATGAGGATTTGACCATGCGGAAAATACTGGTTATTTCACTGTTCTTGTCGTCAATGGCTTTAGGCCAAAACGATGGGCTTGTGACAACATATTACCCCAATGGGGCTATTGAAACAGAAGGCAACTACACCAAAGGTGTTCGGGATGGATTATGGACATTTTGGTATGAGGGAGAGGTCTATGAAGACTATGGAGAAGATGGGACCCCAAATACACAAGATGAGGGTGAGAACAATGGCCAATGGGACTCAACAGAGACCGTTGTAGTAGACCTAAACGGCAATGGTGCATTTGACCCCCCTAAAAAACAGATGGAAGGATCATATGCGCTTGGTAATAGAGAAGGTCTCTGGACCAATTGGTACCTTAATGGAATGAGTAAAGAAGAAGCTAACTATACCTCAGGGAAACTAAATGGGTCTATAATTAGATGGCATGAAAATGGTAATAGGTCAGAAGAAGGCACCTATGAAACTGGAAAACAAAATGGGATTTGGATATGGTATTATGACACTGGAATAAAAAAAGAACAAACTAAGTTCTTAGATGGACAACAAGACGGATTATGGATACAGTGGTTCAACGATGGTGCAAAAAAATCTGAGAGGAAATTCAATAATGGTGAGCGTGATAGTGTGTGGACATCTTGGTATGAAAATGGTAATAAAAAGCTTCAGGCAACCTATAATAATGGGAAATTAAATGGAAACTGGACATCTTGGTACGAAGGAGGTATCGTAAAGGAAAAGTCTGGATCATACGCAAGTAATAAACTTGATCAAAAATGGACCTACTGGGCAGAGGATGGTAGGAAAACAGAGGAAATAACCTATTCAAATGGCATAAAGAACGGCCTATATGTTCTTTGGAACAATGATAATTTCAAGACTGTAGAAGGAAACTATGTTCAAGATGATAAACATGGAGAGTGGACTCTTTGGTATGATGATGGAATCCTCAAGTCCAAAGAAAATTATTCCAATGGAGAGATGGATGGTTTATGGACGTGGTGGAGGCCTAATGGTGTAAAAGATAGAGAGGGAAATTTTAAAAACGGTGTCAAGCATGGTCTCTGGGTATCATGGAACAATGATGATCATAAAAAAGGTGAAGAAACATATGTCAATGGCACTCTTGATGGTTTAGTTACCGTATGGCATGATAACGGTAATAAGGACAGAGAGGGAATCATAAGAGGCAATGAACCAGAAGGAAGTTGGACCTATTATTTTGCTGATGGTACAGAGGATTTTAGGTTTGATTATGGCTCAGGTCTAGATAGAGTAAGAATTTCAGAACTAGAGGAGCGTGACGGAACATTTTATAAGATAGGAAAAAACAAGCCATATACAGGAATTGTAGTTGAGTCTGGTGGGCTTAAAGACTATCTATTACTTGGTCGATTTCAAGCAGGTAGACGCGATGGGCAGTGGGTACAGTGGTACAGAAATGGTCAGAAAGAAATTGAAGGTACATATTATCGTGGGAAAAAGAATGGTGCCTGGACCTTGTGGTATGAAGATGGAACCATCAAAGAAAAAGGTAAGTTTGACATGGGTGAGATAGATGGAACCTATAAGTACTGGTACTCAAATGGTCATCTGCACATGGAACAATCTTATGAAAAAGGAAAGCCTTATGGTAGATGGACCTGGTGGTATGAACATGATCATAATTTGACATTTACAGATGGAACTTGGTCATATAGGGGCGGCACATACAAAGCTGGCAGCGATGAAGAATTGTGGAATTGGTGGTGGTATCTGAATGATAACAAGGAAATGGAAGGTCACTATGTTGATGGACGAAAGAATGGAGTATGGACCTGGTGGTATGACATAGGCACCAAACAGTCTGAAGGACACTACTTTGATGATGAACAAGATGGCCTCTGGTCTTATTTTTCAAAAGATGGTTCTATTGCAGAAGAAATTACATTTTCTGGTGGCAAGAGGGACGGTCGTTCTACGATTTGGTTAACTCCAGAAGAAAAACAAGAAGAAAAATTTTATAAAAATGGCAAGTTAGATGGGCCCAGCACCTTTTGGGAAAATGGTTATAGAAGCACGATGACCACATATAGATCAGACACTCCTGAGGGTCCATGGGTAATTTGGTATTCAAACAATGATCAGATCAAAGAACAGGGATTTCATCAAGGTGGAATAAAAGAAGGTCTTACAACACATTACTATGATGATGGGACAATGCAACGTGAGGGATTTTTCAAAGAGGGATTGCCAGATGGCTCTTGGACGTATTGGAATAAAAAGGGAGAAAAGGACTTTGATTTTGATTTTGGATCTGGGCTACAACACATAGCATTAGAAGACCTTGTCGAGCGTGAATCAATATTTTACAAATTAGGAGAAGATATCCCATTTACTGGTATCATTACCCAAGAAAACCCCGAAGCAGACTATCTATTTTTAGGCAGAACAAAAGATGGTAAAAAGGATGGTCAGTGGGTAAAATGGTTCCCAAGTGGTAAAGATGTCCCTGAAATCATTCTTGTAGAAGTACCAGACCCTGAACCTGTCTTACCTTGGAGTGGTGGAAAACAAGAACAGGGTGGTTATAAAAATGGAGAAAAACACGGTGAGTGGACTGAGTGGTATGACAATGAACACATAAAGTCTCATGGGACATATGAGATAGGCATCATGAATGGACAATGGACATTTTATCATAAAAATGGTGCGAAAGAAAAAGAAGGCACGCTAAAAAAAGGTAATGCTGATGGTTTGTGGGTCTTTTGGGATGATGAAACAAATAAAGTTCAGGAAGGTTCCTTCACCAGCGGTGTAAAAGAGGGCCAGTGGACAGCATGGTTTGAAGATGGTCGTCTAACGGAAGGGTACTATGCGAATGGTAAAAAAGACGCTACTTGGACCAGTTGGTGGGACCACGAGAGGACAAGAAAAGAAATGCAAGGCGCATATAGAAATGGAAAGATGGTTGATAAATGGTTTTTCTATGATAAGAATGGAAACTTGAAAGAGATTAGATATTTTTCTCCTGATTTTTAAATAAAATCAGGCTTCAAAAAACATCACATTTAATAATTTTAATAAGGAAATAATCCGTGAAATACGTATATCTTTTTGGAAATGGCGCTGCTGATGGTACCGCTGAAATGAAAAACACATTAGGGGGCAAAGGTGCAAACCTTGCTGAAATGAACCTACTTGGTATTCCTGTCCCACCGGGATTTACAATCACTACTGATGTTTGTTCTTTTTTTTATGATAATGATAAAACTTTTCCAGAGATACTTGAATCTGAAATAAAGGATGCTCTTCAGCATATAGAAGGTATCATGGAATCAAAGTTTGGAGACCCCAATGACCCTCTATTAGTTTCAATTCGTTCCGGTGCAAGACAGTCAATGCCTGGGATGATGGAAACGGTTTTAAATGTTGGACTTACCTCAAAAACCATTCCCGGATTGATAAAAAAGACACGTAATGATAGGTTTGTTTATGATGCATACAGGCGATTGATCATGATGTATGCTGATGTGGTCATGGAAAAAGCGGCTGGTCTAGAACCTAAAAATGGCGTTGGAATAAGACACAGGCTAGAATCGCTCATAGAAAACCACAAGATAGAAAATCAATACACAAACGATACAGACCTGTCTGGTGATGATTGGAAATTATTATCTGAAAAATTTATGGTAGAGATCAAATCTACCCTAGGAAGTGAGTTCCCTGATGACCCAATGGAGCAACTGTGGGGAGCGGTAATGGCTGTTTTTCAAAGTTGGAGTGGAGAAAGAGCAATCAATTATAGACGAATTGAAAACATACCTGAAGAGTGGGGAACAGCAGTAAATGTTCAGACAATGGTATTTGGTAATATGGGGGATGACTCAGCAACAGGAGTGGCATTCACAAGAAACCCTGCTACGGGAGAAGACAAATTCTTTGGTGAGTGGCTCGTAAATGCACAAGGCGAAGATGTCGTTGCAGGCCTTCGTACTCCTAACCCGCTTAATGAAGAAACCAAAACAGAGGGCACTAAAGACCTCCCTTCTCTTGAATCAACCATGCCAGAGATATATTCTGAATTAAAAGAAATAAGGACTGTTCTAGAAAAGCACTATAATGACATGCAAGATATTGAGTTTACAATTCAAGAGGGAAAACTTTGGATGTTACAAACTCGTGTTGGAAAACGAAATGGATCAGCCGCAATCAAAATGGCCGTGGACATGGTAACCCAAGGCATGATTGATAAAAAAACTGCTATCTCTAGAGTAAGACCTGACCAATTAGATGAACTACTACATCCAATGCTAGATGCAGAATCAGAAAATAAAGCGGTTTTACTTGGCAAGGGACTCCCGGCTGGCCCAGGTGGAGCAACAGGTAAAGCAGTGTTTACTGCTGATGATGCAGAAGAATGGCATAAAAAAGGTGAGAAAGTAATTCTCATAAGAGATGAAACATCTCCAGAAGATGTACACGGAATGCATGCGTCAGAAGCAATCCTTACAGCCAAAGGTGGTATGACCTCTCATGCTGCTCTAGTTGCTCGTGGATGGGGGAAGTGTTGTATTGTTGGTTGTAGTGATCTACAGATCAATGTACAAAAGAAAGAGGTGGTCATTGGTAACAATTTAATCTCTGAGGGTGATTGGGTGACCATGAATGGTACATCAGGGAAGATTTATTCTGGGAAAATCGATCTTATTGATGCAGACCCAGATACGCATCCAGAGTACAAGGAACTTATGATCTGGGCAGATGAGGTAAGAAAATTAAAAATTCGAACAAATGCAGAAAGCCCAGACGATGCCAAACAAGCGATCAGGTTTGGAGCTGAGGGAATAGGATTATGCAGAACTGAACATATGTTCTTTGATGAGTCAAGAATACTTGCAATAAGAAAAATGATCTTTGCAGATAATGAAAATGACAGACGAAATGCAGTAATGGAACTATTACCATATCAGAAGGAAGACTTCATGGGAATCCTAAAGGCAATGGAGGGTAAACCAGTGACCATAAGATTACTAGATCCTCCCCTACATGAATTCATGACATTGACCGATGAGCAGGAGGTTTCACTAGCAGATAATCTTGGAGTAGATGTCAGTACCGTAAAAAATAGGATCTCTATGCTACATGAGTTGAACCCGATGCTTGGACATCGTGGATGCCGATTGGGAATAGCATATCCTGAAATTACCGAAATGCAAGCAACGGCCATACTAGAAGCAACCGCAGAATTGACAAAGAATGGTGCTTCTGTATTTCCAGAAATAATGATTCCTCTAGTCGGGACCGTTTCTGAATATACAGACCAAGAGAAGATCGTGCGAACAGTTGCAGAGATCGTATCCGAAAAACATGGGTTAAAATTGGACTTCATGGTTGGTACGATGATAGAATTACCCAGGGCCTGTTTAACTGCAGATGAAATCGCGAGGAAAGCAGAATTTTTCAGTTTTGGTACAAATGACCTGACTCAAACGACATTTGGATTTAGTCGTGACGACATAGGCTCCTTCCTGCCAGACTATCTAGAGCGCAACATCTTACCAGGAGACCCCTTTCAAAGTTTAGATGTAAAGGGTGTAGGAAAACTTGTTTCAATGGCAGTAAAACTTGGTCGCGATGTGAATAAAGAAATAAAGATTGGAATTTGTGGTGAACATGGAGGCGACCCTTCCTCAATTCATTTTTGCAAGGAAAATGGACTTGATTATGTAAGTTGTTCCCCTTTTAGGGTTCCAATTGCTCGACTGGCTGCTGCCCAAGCTGAATTATAAATAAAAAACTACAGTAAATAAAAAAGCCTCTAATAAGAGGCTTTTTTATTTACCCTATTTAAGGATTATATTTTATTCAACCATCTCCCCACCAGAAAGAATGTCTTCTAGATTAAGGCTTCCATCTTTTTCCATCTGCTTAGCCGCATCAACAAATAGTTTTCGTGCATTATCAACCTCTCTCTTCGGCTGTGGCTTTGCAGCAAGATCATCATTATACATTGCTTGTTTTTTCTGAGGAAGAAAATCTTTCAATTCATTGATCTTTTCTTCATCTAGCCCCTTGAAAGCAATGGGAAGCAGATCTAGTTCTACTGTGTTTAATAAAGTTCGGATAATATCTTCTGGAAATTTTTCCATGATATCATCAAAGGTGAGAAAGAAGGCTTTAACAGCTGCATAAAGTTCAGGGTCTTCATTTTGAAGAGTTTGCATATAGCGTTCTTGCTCGTTGGAATTCATTCCGCTTAATGTATCTGCGATCTCTTTAGCCCCTCCTCGTGAAAACTCTGCGGTTCTAGGAAGATAAGTTGATTTTTCTTTTAATCTTGCACCAACCTCAATAATGCCTTCAAGAGGTATGTCATCTAAGGAGCCAAGTTCAATTAGAACCTGACCTTTTAATGCGGGTTCTAATTTATTTAATATTAACATTTTCTTTTCTGGCTCAAGCTGAGCAAGGATCATTGCAATTACAGGAGGCTCTTCTTTATCCAGTAGCGCTATTAACTGCTCATCATTTAGGTCTGATAAGAATTCAAAAGGTTGGATAGGTCCTCCATCCTCGCCTTTTCCATCATCGATCTGCTCACTTAAAAACCCAAAGTAAAATTCTTCCATTACTCGTTTTTTAACAGCAAATGATACGGTACCCATTGATCGCAATGTAGACCGAATTTTACGTACCTCAGTTTTTGAAAGCCCCTTAATTAATGACATTGCTAAACTTTCTCCTACTACTGAAAAAAGAATAGCGACCTTTTGGAGGCCTGATAGCATGTGATAATCGTTAATCATAATCTATTTCCTCAAATTTATTTTTCGGCGCTTTCTTCTTCAGAACCTGCATCTTCTTCTTCAGATGGCGCTTCATCTGTAGTTGCTGGGGCCTCTGGGGCCGGCTGTTCCAACCATTCTTTAACAATGGTTGATGTTCTTCCAGGCTGTCCTACGCTCATGGAAACTATGGATTTTCTTATGTCATCAATCTCACTTTTTAAAACATTTGGATCGTCACCTAGTGAAAGATTGTCTCCGTCATCATCATCTTCACCATTGCGTTCAGTTGACTCACCCTCTTGATTATCTACAGGAGCAGATTCTTCTGCCTTGGTCTCTTCAGGCTCTGGGGCTGGCTCTTCTTTTGCCTCTTCCTTTGTTTCTTTAGGCTCTTTTTTATCAGAAGAAGGTTTCTTCTTTTTCCTTCTCCTGCGTCTTTGAGGAGGAGGATAAGGATAGGGAGGCATTGGTGGATAGGCCTGTTGTGCTCCTGATTTTTTCTGAAGGACCATCATTGCACCTAGAGCAACAACCACAACGCCTAAAGCAATGATCATAATTGTCTTTGTATCCATTCCTGAAGCTGCTTCAGCCTCCAATGCGTCCAGGTCTGCTTGGACAGCATCTAATGCTGCAATTTTTTCAGCGATTAAGGAGTCTCTGGATGCCTTTTCTCTTTCACGCTCTACAAGTTCAGCCTCTATTTTTTGCTGTGCTCGTTTTGTTGAGTCTTCAGATTTTTGGAGCATGGCTTCAAGCAACATTTTCCTTAGGTTTTGCAATTCATTATCAAGCATGGCAAATCGGGTAGAGTCTAATTGTTTGGCCTGCATTTTCTCTTGTGAATCATTTACTGCAAGCATGTCTTTCAATGCTTGAATCTCTGTTTCTAATTTTGAATTACGAATTGAATCTTTCCTTGCAAGCTCCTTCTTCTCATAATTTGCTGCCTCTTGCAATCGTTTTTTATCTAATTCTTCTAATTGCGTCTCAAGAAGTTTTAAATCTTGTTCTCTCCTTTCCGTAATTTCTTCTTTATAAGTTTCAATATCCTCACGCCAACTTGAAGATTCATTGACACGTTTTTGTTCTAGGTGGTCTATCTTTTCAGCAATATTTTTTAACATTATTTGTTCAGCAGACCTTTGGTCGCGGCGCTCTTTAAAGCTTGCGGTCATTATTGTTAATTTATCTCCACGGTCTCTATCAAACTTTGAGGCTGCCATGGTAAGTTGTCTTATGTTCTCTATCAATTCTGGGGCTGCACCTTCTTGAAGGATCAAGGCAAGTTCCATGCGTTTTATCACTGCCCTTGATGGACGCTTCCTGGAAAGCACCTTGTCAACAACCTCTCTATCTTCTTCTTGAACATCGTCAGATGGTTGATCCATGGGCTTCATTGTTCTTGGTGACACTGGATTAGACTCTGTCAAGGGTCTTGATTCAGTGGTTTTTGGACGAACCACATCAACCTCAAAACCAGGTATCGGAAGACCAATGGAGTAACTTTCTTCTTGAGCAGGAGTCTCTTGTGTCATTTTTTCTTGAATCCTAACTAGCGCATCAGCAGTCTTTTCTGCTGGAGAGATTTGTTTTTCTACTCTCTTATCGGATTCCCTTGGGGCAAATACCGTTATCTGTTCATTAACCTCATCTAATATTTCTAGCTCCACGTCAACATTGATAACATATTTATGTGAATCAATGACCTTTGATAGAGCCTCCTTGACCCTGTCTCTTATGTCATTTTCAACCATTAGTTTTTGTGAAAGATATCCACTGCCTTGAGCATATAGCAGCGTGATGGCTATCAACGTTCCCATTATGGGTCTAATATATTTTTTATTACCC